>NZ_JRJY01000141.1:31351-77900 GCF_000801015.1 Aeromonas sp. ZOR0001
ACTGCGCTAATCACCGAGGCTATTTCTTTCAAAATAGTTTACTTCAAAAAAACAAAGACGACCTGACGGTCATCCTCGTCATACAGCAAGTATGGTGCGAAGAGAGGGACTCGAACCCTCACACCCGGGGGGCACTAACACCTGAAGCTAGCGCGTCTACCAATTCCGCCACCTTCGCGTACCTGACAAGCTGTAAAATGGGGTGGCTGATGGGGCTCGAACCCACGACAACCGGAATCACAATCCGGGACTCTACCAACTGAGCTACAGCCACCACAGCTGTTTTCGTTCCACAACAACGCCCGTTTAACCGACGCACTTTTGATGGTGCGCCCGACAGGATTCGAACCTGTGACCTCTGCCTCCGGAGGGCAGCGCTCTATCCAGCTGAGCTACGGGCGCTACGCTGTCGAACGGGGCGCATTATTAATGATGGTTGCTGGTTTGTCTACACTTTTCTGTCACCGAAGCACTGTTCGTTGTTTTTTCAAGCACATTGCGCACTTTTCTTCCACTATTCCCCTGCTGCCAGCCGAAAAGGGGCAGATCACTGTCGCAAATCGCCTTGCTGCCTTGACTTGATTTGATGCCCATCTAGAATGAATGAACGTTCATTCAATCGAAAGTCACACTGATGATTCTGGATAAAAAAGAGAGCATCTTCAACGCGGCCCATGAGGTGCTGGGTGAACGGGGTTTTCATGGTCTGTCGATTGCAGAAGTCGCCAAGAAGGCCAATGTTGCCACCGGCACTATCTATCGTTACTTCGGCGACAAGGATGATCTGATCCGGCAACTGCACCAGCACACTATCTTGCAGTGTGTGCCCATGGTCATGGCCGATGTAGCAATCGATAAAGTTTCATTTCAACAATTTCGCCAATTATGGCTCAATATTCATGCCATTTTTGTTAACGAACCCAACGCTATCCGGTGCAAATTGCAGTACGAGAGCTCTCCGCTAGGGGCAGAATTGGAGACCAATCCTGTCATTCTGGCCGCCTGGGAGCCTCTGGACCGATTTTTTGAACAGGGCGTTGAACAAGGACTGTTTATTGATTTACCGATACGGGCACTCCAGGTGTTGAGTCTGGACAGTGTCATGCATCTGGCCCTGCAGTGCAGGGTGCACAACATCACGCTGACCGAATCGCAGTTGGAAACCGCGATCCGGGCCAGCTGGAATGCCATTTTATCCCCCAATCTTTCCACCTCAGGAGCCTGTTCATGAAAAAGTGGATGGCCATTATGTTGCTGATAGCGATCGCCTTGTTTGGCAGCGTCATCGGCTTCAATTTGTTCAAACAGAAGATGATTGCCCAATATATGGCCAACCGGCCGGAGCCCGAGTTCCCCGTCACCGCCATGGTGACCAAGGCGCAGGATTGGGTACCGACCATCGAAGCGATCGGCTTCATCGAGCCGAATCAGGGGGTGACCCTCTCCACCGAACTGGCAGGTACCATTGACGCCATCACCTTCGAATCAGGCAAACCGGTCAAGGCTGACCAGCTGCTGCTGAGCCTGGACTCCACCGTAGAGCGTGCCAATCTGCGTGCCTCCCAGGCCAAACTGCCGGCGGCAAAAGCCAAGTTCGATCGTTTCCAGAACCTCTACAAGACCAGCTCCATCTCCAAAGAGCAGCTGGATGAGGCGGAAGCGGCCTATCGCTCGCTGGAAGCGGATATCGAGAGTCTGAAGGCGACCATTGCCCGTCGTGAAGTGCGTGCGCCCTTTAGCGGCGTGGTCGGCCTGCGCAATGTGTTCCTCGGTCAGTATCTGCAGCCGGGCACAGATATCGTGCGCCTGGAGGATACCAGCGTGATGCGCCTGCGCTTCACCGTGCCCCAGACCGATATCTCCAAAATCAAGCTGGGCCAGACCATCAAGATCAATGTGGATGCCTATCCGCAAACCCAGTTTGACGGTCATATCACCGCCATCGAGCCTGCGGTCAACTTCCAAAGCGGCCTGATCCAGGTACAGGCAGACATTCCGAACAACGACGGCCAGCTCCGTTCCGGTATGTTCGCCCGCGCCAGCATCATTCTGCCGACGGTGAAAGATCAGATCGTGATCCCGCAGACCGCGATCTCCTTCACCCTTTACGGTCAGAACGTCTATGTGCTCAAAGAGGGCGAAGAGACCGACAAAGAGGGTAACAAGGTGAAAGTGCTGCGAGCCAAGCAGGTTGTGGTCAAGGCGGGTGAGCGCCGTGGCAACGATGTGCATGTGCTCTCCGGCATCCAGGCCGGTGACCAGATCGTACTGTCGGGTCAGGTTCGCCTGAGCAACGACACCAAGGTGCATGTGGTCGAGAACGATGCCCTGGCCGTTCCGGCACAAACCCCGATGCTGTAAGCGCGGAGATCTGCGATGCGATTTACTGACATATTTATAAAACGGCCTGTGCTGGCGATCTCGCTCAGCTTCCTGATCGCCTTGCTGGGCTTTCAGGCCATCTTCAAGATGCAGGTACGGGAATACCCCGAGGTGACCAACACGGTGATCACCGTCAGCACTGGCTACTATGGCGCCAGTTCTGATCTGATCCAGGGGTTCATCACCCAGCCGCTGGAACAGGCAGTCGCGCAAGCCGACAACATCGACTTCATGACCTCCTCCAGCCAGCTGGGTAGCTCAACCATCACTGCGTACATGAAGCTCAACACCGACCCCAACGCCGCGCTGTCCGACATCCTGGCGAAGGTGAACTCGGTGCGATCCCAGTTGCCGAAAGAGGCGGAAGACCCGTCGGTCACCTCCTCCACCGGTTCAACCACGGCGGTGCTCTACCTCGGCTTTACCAGCCCGGAGCTCAATTCCAGCCAGATCACCGACTATCTGGAGCGGGTTATCAAGCCGCAGCTCTTTACTGTCGGCGGGGTCTCCAAGGTTGACCTCTACGGCGGTGTCGAGTTTGCCCTGCGGGTATGGCTGGATCCGGCCAAGATGGCGGCCTTCAACCTGACTGCCAGTGACGTGATGACGGTGCTCAACAGCAACAACTATCAGTCAGCGACAGGTCAGGCGACCGGTTACTTCACCCTGTTCAACGGCAACGCCGAGACCCAGGTCAAGGATGTCGACGAGCTGAAGCGTCTGGTTGTTGCTACCCGTGACGGCAAGGTGATCCGCCTTTCCGACATTGCCAAGGTGACCCTCGAGAAGAGCCACGACATCTATCGCGCCAGCGCCAACGGCCGCGAAGCAGTGGTCATGGCGGTCAACGCCGCGCCGACAGCCAACCCCATCAACATCGCCCACGATGTGCTGGCGTTGCTGCCGAGCCTTGAGCGCAACATGCCGAGCACCATGCGTCTCAACGTGATGTATGACTCCACCGTGGCGATCAACGAGTCCATCCACGAGGTTATCAAGACCATCCTGGAGGCAGCCGCCATCGTTCTGGTGGTCATCACCCTGTTCCTCGGTTCGTTCCGCGCTGTCATCATCCCGATCATCACCATTCCGCTCAGTCTTATCGGCGTGGTGATGATGATGGATATGTTCGGCTTCTCGATAAACCTGATGACTCTGCTGGCGATGGTGCTGGCGATCGGTCTGGTGGTGGATGACGCCATCGTGGTGCTGGAGAACGTCGACCGTCATATCAAGGAGGGGGAAGAACCGTTCCGGGCAGCCATTATCGGTACCCGTGAAATTGCGGTGCCGGTTATCGCCATGACGGTCACCCTGGCGGCGGTATACGCGCCTATCGCCCTGATGGGGGGCATCACCGGCTCCCTGTTCAAGGAGTTTGCCCTGACGCTGGCTGGTGCCGTGTTCGTCTCGGGCATCATCGCCCTGACCCTGTCACCGATGATGTGTTCCAAGATGCTCAAGGCCAACGAGCAGCCGGGCAAGTTCGAGAGCACGGTCCACCACCTGCTGGAGCGGATGACCGATCGCTACGACAGCATGCTGCACGCCGTGATGAAAAAGCGCCCCGTCATCGTGGTGTTCGCCGTCATCGTCTTCGCCAGCCTGCCGCTGCTGTTCAAGTTCATCCCGAGCGAACTGGCACCGTCAGAGGACAAGGGGGTAATGGCCGTGCTGGGTACCGCACCGTCCAACGCCAACCTGGACTACATCGAAAACACCATGGCGGATGTGAACAAGATCCTGGACGACCAGCCCGAGATCGCCTTCTCCCAGGTCTTCTCAGGGGTGTTCAACGCCAACCAGGCGTTCGGTATCGCCTCCATGGTGCCCTGGAGCCAGCGTGAAGCGAGCCAGAAAGAGGTGCTGGACCGGGTCGCCAATCTGGTGAAAGACATCCCGGGTATGGCCATCACCACCTTCCAGTTCCCGGAACTGCCGGGTGCATCGAGTGGTCTGCCGATCCAGTTCGTCATCACCACCCCGAACAGCTTCGAAAGCCTGTTCCTGGTGGCCGGGGAAATTCTGGCAGCGGCGCAGAGTAACGGTCAGTTCGTCTATTCGGATCTCGATCTGAACTACGACTCCGCCACCATGAAGATCCGCATCGACAAGGACAAGGCGGGTGCCTACGGCATCACCATGCAGGATATCGGTATCACCATGGGCACCATGATGGCGGACGGTTACGTCAACCGTATCGACCTGGATGGCCGCTCCTACGAGGTGATCCCGCAGGTCGAGCGCAAGTACCGTCTCAATCCGGAGTCCATCAAGGGCTATTACGTGCGGGCCGCAGACGGCAAGTCGATCCCGCTCGGCAGTCTGATCAGCATTGAAGTGGTTGGCGAGCCCCGTGCCCTGCCCCACTTCAACCAGCTCAACTCCGCCACCATCGGCGCCGTTCCGGCTCCGGGCGTGGCCATGGGTGATGCGATCAACTGGTTCCAGACCACCGCCGACGAGAAGCTGCCGCAAGGCTATCGTTACGACTTCATGGGTGAAGCCCGTCAGTTTGTCACCGAAGGCAATGCGCTCTATGCCACCTTCGCGCTGGCACTGGCCATCATCTTCCTAGTGCTGGCAATCCAGTTCGAGTCGGTGCGTGACCCGCTGGTCATCATGGTCTCTGTACCACTCGCCATCAGCGGGGCCTTGATTGCCCTGGCATGGGGTATGGCGACCATGAACATCTACTCCCAGGTGGGCCTCATCACCCTGGTGGGTCTGATTACCAAGCACGGTATCCTGATCTGTGAAGTAGCTAAGGAAGAGCAGCTGCTGCGCGGCATGAACCGGATGGAGGCCGTGATGCAAGCCGCCAAGGTGCGTCTGCGTCCGATCCTGATGACCACCGCCGCCATGATTGCCGGTCTGATCCCGCTGCTCTACGCCGCAGGTGCCGGTGCGGCACAGCGTTTCAGTATCGGTATCGTCATCGTGGCTGGTCTTGCCATCGGTACCCTGTTCACCCTGTTCGTGCTGCCGGTGATCTACACCTATCTGGCTTCCGAGCACAAACCCTTGCCGGTATTCGATGAAACCATTCCGCCCAAAGCAAACGGCGGACATTAATCATCAATCACATGCAAAGGCCCCGATACGGGGCCTTTTTTATGCTTCGCAGGAAAGACGACATAAGTGCATGAAGCAGTTAAACTAAAAAACACCACATCCAGACCGCAAGGACGCCATGTCAGGACTCTTCACCAAGACCGCCAGGGCCGTAGGCCGCAACGGACTCTCATATCGCCTGCTCTCCTACATTCTGGTCTGCAGTACCGTATTGGCGATGATCATTACGGCGCTGCAACTCGCGTGGGATTACCGCAAGGATGTCGCCGTCATCGAAGACAGCATCGGCCAGATCGAGGCCTCGTTCCTGCAACCCATCGCCGCCAGCTTGTGGAACCTGGATGAAGAGCAGGTCAAAGTGCAAATTGAAGGGATCATGAACCTGCCCAACATGCAGTTCGTGATGGTCAAGGAGATGCTCGGCAACTCCGAAGTCCCGCTGCTGACCCAGGGGGTCGAGCGGGAAAGCTATGATATCTCCCGAGAATTCAACCTCACCTATCAGGGAGAGATTGTCGGCAAGCTGTTCGTTGCCGCCTCTCTCGAGCAGATCTACCAGCGCCTCATCGAAAAATCGGTGCTGATCATGGTCAGCCAGACCATCAAGACCCTGGTGGTCTCATTTTGCATCCTGATCATCATTTACTATCTGGTGGTCAGGCACATCAACCGCATCGCCAACTACGCCCAGAAGTTCAACCTCGATCGGCTCGACATGGCGCTGGAGCTGGAAGGCCGCCCGCAGCCACGCAAGAAACCCGATGAGCTGGATACCCTGGTATCCACCCTCAACCAGATGCGTACCCGACTGCGTGACGAGCTGGTTGCCCGCCATCAGGCGGTCGAACAACTGCAAAAGGAACGGGACTTCTCCGCCACCCTGATCAACTCCGCCAACATGGTCATCTGCTGCATGGAACCGGATTTGACCATCGCCAGCATCAACCCGGCAGCCATCTTGCTGACCGGCTACCACCAGCAGGAGCTGTTGCAGCACAACTGGCTGGATCTATTTGTCAGCCCGGCGCAACGGGAAGAGCTGAACGATATTCTGGCGGCGGAAGGTTCACTGGCCGACAAAGAGGTCATCATGCATGACCAGCAGGCCCATGAGCTGGTACTGCAATGGACCTTCGTCCCCTTCTACGATGGCCCCAACCTCAAATACCAGATCGGCTTCGGCTACGACATCACCCAGCTGAAAAAGGTCGAGCGGGAGATAATCCAGCTCAACGAACAGCTGGAAGGCAAGGTGGTGGAACGTACCCGCAGCCTGAGTGAAGCCAACAACCAGCTCGGCAAGGCATACGATGACCTGAAACAGGCCCAGCAGACCCTGGTGGAGTCGGAGAAGATGGCCTCCCTCGGCTCGCTGGTGGCCGGGGTAGCACACGAGATCAATACCCCCATCGGCATCAGCGTGACCGCCTCCTCCTACCTGCAGGAGCGGGTCGCCGACTTCAAGTCCCATATCGACTCCAAGCAGCTGTCGCGCTCCTATCTCAACGAGTTCACCATCAACCTCGACGAGTCGATGCAGCTGCTGCAGAGCAACCTGCGGCGCGCCTCCGAGCTGATCGCCAGCTTCAAGCAGGTGGCTGTCGACCAGTCATCGGAAGCACGCTACAACTTCAGCCTCGCCGACAACCTCCATCAGGTGGTGGTCTCGCTTGGCCACAAACTGAAGAAGAGCCAGTGCGAAGTGGATATCCAGTGCGATCCCAAGCTGTCAATCTTCTCCTTCCCGGGCAGCTTTACCCAGATCTACTCGAACCTGATCCTCAACTCCATCAACCACGGGTTCGACAGCTGGGACAAACCGAAGAAGATCACCATCAAGGTGGAACAGCAGGGAGAGGAGCTGTTTATCGACTATTCGGACAACGGCCGCGGCATCCCGCCCGAAATCTTGCCGCGCATCTTCGATCCCTTCGTCACCTCCAAGCGGGGTCAGGGGGGCAGCGGTCTGGGCACTCACATCATCTACAACTTGGTGGTGCAACTGCTGAAAGGCCGTATCAGCTGTGCCAGCGAACCGGGCCAGGGCGCCCAGTTCCATATTCGCCTGCCGATCCAACATAACTGAGCGCTGGCTCTTGTGAGCCAGCCGCTTTATCCCCATCATGCTGTGATTGCATTCTTAATGAGCGGAGAACCTCGCAATGGCACAGCATTTTGACTATATCGCCATCGGCGGAGGCAGCGGCGGCATCGCCTCTGCCAACCGGGCTGCCATGTACGGTAAGAAAGTTGCCCTGATTGAAGCCAAAGAGTTGGGTGGAACCTGCGTCAACGTAGGCTGCGTACCGAAGAAGGCCATGTGGTATGCAGGCCAGATCGCCGATGCCCTGAAATATGGCGCCGACTACGGCTTTGACACCACCCTCAACCACTTCAACTGGGCCAAGCTGGTCGAGTCCCGCCAGGCCTACATCGGCCGCATTCACCAGTCCTATCAGAACGTGCTGGGCAAGAACCAGATCACCGTCATCAAGGGCTTCGCCCGCTTCGTCAGCAGCAACACCATCGAGGTTAATGGCGAGCACTACACGGCTGATCACATCCTGATCGCCACCGGTGGCCGCCCGGAAATTCCGGCGATCCCGGGAGCCGAGCTGGGTATCGACTCCGACGGTTTCTTTGACCTGCAAAGCCAACCCAAGCGGGTTGCCGTAGTGGGTGCGGGCTACATCGCAGTCGAGATCGCAGGGGTGATGCAGGCGCTCGGCTCAGAGACCCATCTGGTGGTGCGCAAGCACGCGCCGCTGCGCAACTTCGACCCCATGATCCACGAGACATTGGTCGAAATCATGGCGCAGGAAGGGCCCAAGCTGCACACCCACGCCATTCCCAAAGCCGTGCTCAAAAACGCTGACAACAGCCTGACCCTGCAACTGGAAGATGGTCGCCACCTCACCGTCGACTGCCTGATCTGGGCCATCGGCCGGGTACCGGCTACCGACAACCTGAATCTGGCCGCCGCAGGCATCGCGCTGGACGAGAAGGGCTTTATCCCGACCGACAAGTTCCAGAACACTTCCGTCGCCAACATCTATGCGGTGGGTGACAACACGGGTCGCATCCAGCTCACCCCGGTGGCCGTCGCGGCGGGCCGTCGCCTCTCCGAACGGCTGTTCAACAACAAGCCGAACGAGCACCTCAACTACGATCTGGTGCCGACCGTGGTGTTCAGCCACCCGCCCATCGGCACCATCGGCCTGACCGAACCGGAAGCCATCGCCGAATACGGCGAGGACCAGGTGAAGGTCTACCGCAGCCAGTTCACCGCCATGTACTCTGCGCTGACCCAGCATCGCCAGCCCACCCGGATGAAGCTGGTCTGCGTCGGCCCGGAAGAGAAGGTGGTCGGTCTGCATGGCATCGGCTTTGCGATGGACGAGATCCTGCAAGGTTTCGGCGTCGCCATGAAGATGGGTGCCACCAAGGCGGACTTCGACAACTGTGTCGCAATCCACCCCACCAGTGCGGAAGAGTTTGTGACAATGCGATAAGCACGTTGCAGGCTGACCTGCCACTATCAGGTCATCTTCATCCACCAGCGTTCAAACCCGGCTCAGGCCGGGTTTTTTGATCCCTCCTCGCCATTGCTCTCGCAAATCCGTCGTTCTTTACGCCGATTTTACGCCTGCCACATGGCGCTTTATGGCGCCTTTACGCCTGTTTTACATACCCTTTTCAGCGTCAATGACACCAACAGAGTCGATATGGTCTTACATCGGCTCTCGCAGCTAATTATCTCAATGGAGTCGATATGAATTGGCTATATCTGCTGCTCGTCCTCGCCTTGATGGCCTATCTGATGCGCGCACTCACGCGCAGTCACGAGTGAGGGACTACCTATATGCAGCAAGAAATTATCTACCCTGTGGCCAGCAAACTGCCGAGCCTCGTGAGCAATCCAATGCGTGCCCTGACGCACCGTGACCACGAGTGAGGAACTAGAACATGTGGCAAGAAATAATCTATCCGGTGGCCTTCGTGCTGCTGGTTCTGCTGCCGGCACCGCTGCTGGGCAACTACATCTACCGGGTATTTGAAGGCAAAATCCACTGGCTGGCACCGGTCGAGCGCACCACGCTGGCTTGCTGTGGCACCGATGGACGGGAGCAGGACTGGAAGTCCTACGCCCTCAGCCTGCTGGCCTTCAACGGCGCCGGTTTCGGTCTACTGTTCCTGATCCTGATGGCGCAGGGGTTGCTGCCCCTCAACCCGCAACAACTGCCGGGTCTGAGCTGGCAACTCGCCTTCAACACCGCAGTCAGCTTTATGACCAACACCAACTGGCAAGCCTATTCCGGTGAGGCCAGCCTCTCCTACTTCAGCCAGATGGTGGGCCTGACCACCCAGAACTTCGTCTCCGCAGGGACGGGCGCCGCCGTCGCCATTGCCCTGTTTCGCGGTATCGCCCGTCAGCAGACCATCAACCTTGGCAATTTCTGGCAGGATCTGGTGCGTTTCTGCCTCTATGTGCTGCTGCCCATCGCGCTGATCATGGCGCTGGTGCTGGTATGGCAAGGGGTGCCGCAAAGCCTGTCAGCCTATCTGCCGTTCCACGGTGTGGAAGGTCAGGAGCAGCTGCTGCCCCTCGGTCCGGCAGCCTCTCAGATCGCCATCAAGCAGCTTGGCTCCAACGGCGGCGGCTTCTTCGGCATCAACTCGGCACATCCGTTCGAGAACCCGACAGCCCTCTCCAACTGGCTGGAGATGGTCGCCCTGCTCACCATCGCCGCCGCCATGGTCTTTACTCTTGGCCGCTATGTGAAGGACATGGCCCACAGTCGCGCCATTCTCGGTGCCATGACCCTCATGCTGGTGCTGGGGCTCTTCGTCTCCCTCTCCCAGGAGCTGAAACCGGATCACGCCCTCGCCCAGCTCACCACTGACGCCAGCAACATAGCTGGCAACTGGGAAGGCAAGGAGAGCCGCTTCGGCCCTGTGCTCTCCAGCATCTGGGAAGTGGCGACGACTGCCGCCTCCAACGGTGCCGTCAACGCCATGCACGACAGCTTTACTCCGCTCGGCGGCATGGTGGGCATGATCAACATGCTGCTGGGTGAGGTCATCTTCGGCGGGGTCGGCTCCGGTATCTACGGCATGATGCTGTTCGTACTGCTGACCGTGTTCCTGTGCGGCCTGATGGTGGGACGTACCCCGACCTATCTGGGCAAACGGCTCGGTATCACCGAGATGCAGTGGGTGGTCGCCAGCATGCTGGTGATGCCGGTGGGGGTTTTGGTGATCGGAGGTGTCACCCTGCTGATGCCGGATGCCAGCACCATCATCGGCCATGATGGCCCGCACGGTCTGTCACGCCTCATCTATGCCTACGCCTCGGCTGCCGGCAACAACGGCTCCGCCTTCGCCGGCTTTGCCGCCGGTGACAACTGGCAGTGCATCGCCATCGGTCTGGCCATGCTGCTCGGCCGCTTCGGCTACATCATTCCGGTACTGGCCATCGCCGGTCAGCTGGCCCGTGCGCCCCGTCAGGAGACGAGCGAAGGGGACTTCCCCATCAGCGGCCCGCTGTTCGTTACCCTGCTGATCATCACCGTCCTGCTGATAGGTGGCCTCTCCTTCCTGCCGGTGCTGGCACTGGGCCCGGTGGCCGAACATCTGAGTCTGATCGGAGGAGCATTCTGATGAACCTGACCCTGTCGATCACCATCCGGATGCCAATGGCCAACTATCTGATGCTGGGAGCTTTCCAATGAGCAAGTCCACTGCAATGAGCACTGACACCATGTTGGTGAAGGGCAAAAAACAGAAATCACAGATCATCCAGGCAATGGTTGAGGCCCTCTATCGCTTCAATCCCAAGGCGCTGTTTGGCAGCCCTATCCTGTTCACCCTCTGGCTGGCCGCAGTCATGGCGACCGTGGAGTCCCTGCTGGGGCAGCCTTTCTCCGGCGTTGCTCCCTCACTGGCCTGGCAGCTGACCGCCTGGCTCTGGCTTACCCTATGGTTTGCCAACTTCGCGGAAACCCTGGCCGAGGGGCGCGGCAAGGCCCGCGCCGACAGCCTGAAAGCGGGCATGAGCCAGCTCAAGGCCCGTCGGGTGGCGAATGCCAAAGATGGTCAGGGCGAGTGGGTGCCCGCCACCAGCCTGATGAAGGGGGATCTGGTGCTGGTACGCAGCGGCGAGATGATCCCGGCCGACGGCGAAGTGGTCGCCGGCATCGCCTCGGTCAACGAGGCGGCCATCACAGGTGAATCCGCCCCCGTCATCCGCGAGTCGGGCACCGACCGCAGCGGCGTGACCGGCAACACGACGGTCGTCTCCGACGAGATCTGGGTGCGCGTCAGCAACAATCCGGGCGAAAGTACGCTGGATCGGATGATCGCACTGGTGGAAGGGGCCAAGCGCCAGAAGACCCCCAACGAGATGGCGCTCGACGCCCTGCTGGTGGGCCTGACCCTGATCTTCCTGCTGGTGGTCGCCACCCTGCCCTGGTTCCTCGACTACAACGGCACCCAGGTCCCGCGTCTCTACCTGATCGCTCTCTTTATCACCCTGATCCCGACCACCATCGGCGGCCTGCTCTCCGCCATCGGCATTGCCGGTATGGATCGACTGGTGAAGCTGAACGTCATCGCCAAGTCTGGCCGTGCCGTGGAAGCGGCCGGTGACGTGCGCACCCTGCTGTTGGACAAGACCGGCACCATCACCTTCGGCAACCGGATGGCCGACGAGTTGATCCCGGCACCGGGTGTCGACCCCGCCCTGCTGGCACAAGCGGCCATGCTAGCCTCGCTGGGTGACAACACTCCGGAGGGCAAATCCATCCTGACTCTGGCCAGCAAGAGCATGGCCAAGCCGAGCCAGCTGGAGAGCGACAAGGTGATCCCCTTCAGCGCCGAGACTCGCCTGAGCGGACTGGATCGCAACGGTCATCAATATCGCAAGGGTGCGGTGGATGCCGTGTTGAACTACCTCAGCCTCGACCGCAAGGCGGTGCCTGAGCTGGTGCTCAAGTCGGTCGACAGCATCGCCCGTCAGGGGGGTACTCCGCTGCTGGTCTGCACTCAGGAGAAACTGCTGGGGGTGGTCTACCTCAAGGACATCATCAAGCCCGGTATCAAGGCTCGCTTCCAGATCCTGCGCCACATGGGGATCCGTACCGTGATGATCACCGGTGACAACCCGAAAACCGCCGCCGCCATCGCCGCCGAAGCCGGGGTGGATGACTTCATCGCCGAAGCGACGCCGGAGAAGAAGCTCGCCTATATCCGGCAGGAGCAGGCCGATGGCCGTCTGGTCGCCATGTGCGGTGACGGCGCCAACGATGCGCCCGCACTGGCGCAGGCTGACGTGGGTCTGGCCATGAACGAGGGCACCCAGGCCGCCAAGGAGGCGGGCAATCTGGTGGATCTCGACTCCAACCCCACCAAGCTGCTGGATGTGGTGCTGGTCGGCAAACAGCTGCTGGTGACCCGTGGCGCCCTGACCACCTTCTCCATCGCCAACGACGTGGCCAAGTACTTCGCCATCCTGCCAGCCCTGTTCATCGCCGCCTACCCGCAACTGGGGGCACTGAACCTGATGCAGCTGGGCAGCCCGCAGAGCGCCATCCTGTCGGCCATCATCTTCAACGCCCTGATCATTGTGGCGCTGGTGCCGCTGGCACTGCGTGGTGTCGACCTGAAAGGCTCGGCCGCCAGCCTGCTGCGCCGCAACCTGCTGATCTACGGTGTCGGCGGCCTGCTGGTGCCGTTTATCGGCATCAAACTGATCGACCTGGTCATCACCGGCCTGGGTCTGGTGTAACGACATAACCGGGATGCGGGTCAGATCCGCATCCCCAGCCATCCTTTGGAGCAAGAGAATCATGATAGCAATCAGAACCCTGTTGACCCTGACCCTGCTGCTGGGAGTGGGTTATCCACTGGCCGTCACCGGGCTGGCCCAACTGCTGTTCCCCTGGCAGGCCAACGGCAGCCAGCTGACCGACAGCAAACAGCAACTGATCGGTAGCGCCCTGCTGGGGCAGAAATTCGAGCGGGCTGACTACTTCCATCCCCGTCCCTCCGCCAGCGATTTCAACACCATTGGCGGCAGCGCCAGCAATCTGGGGATGAGCTCACCGCTGCGGGCAGAGTTTGCCGAACAGGTGGCCAAGGCACAGCTGGGAACCCGCTCCCCCGCCATGCTGACCCGCTCCGCCTCCGGCCTCGATCCCCACCTGCCGCTGGATGCGGTGCTGGCTCAGGTGGACCGCGTCGCCAAAGAACGTGGACTGGATCCCGCCCAACTGACGGAGCAGGTCAAGTCGGCCACACAAGCTGGTATCCTTGGCCCGCAGGTGGTCAACATTCTCCAGCTGAATCTGCAACTGGATCATCAAAAGGGCGCCTGATGGTGCCCATTCCGGTTTGGTGATGACCTCGATTTTCGCAACGGGCGGTTGGCTCGATAGGGATAACAATGGCTGATGTAGCAAGCGCCGACGCCCTGCTGGCGATTCTGATGCAGGAGCATGGGGATGCGTGATGAGGTAAGGGCCGACGCCCTGCTGGCGAGCCTGGAACAGGAGCACAAGGGCAAGCTGAAGGTGTTTCTCGGCGCCGCTCCCGGCGTGGGCAAGACCTACGCCATGCTGCAGGCTGTGCGGGAACAGGCCAAAGAGGAGGTCGACATCCTGATCGGCGTGGTGGAGACCCACGGCCGGCAGGAGACCCTGGCCCTGCTCGACAAGCTCGCCATCATGCCGCGCAAGATCCACATGCACCGCCAGCAGCGACTGGAGGAGATGGATCTCGACGGCCTGCTGGCGCGCAAACCGGCCATCGCCGTGGTGGACGAGCTGGCCCACAGCAACGCCCCCGGCAGCCGCCATGAGAAGCGCTGGCAGGATGTGGAGGAGCTGCTCAACGCCGGGATCGACGTCTACACCACCCTCAACGTGCAGCATCTGGAGAGCCTCAACGATCTGGTGTGGCAGCTGACCGGGGTCAGGGTGAAAGAGACCCTGCCCGATCAGGTGCTGCTGGAAGCCGACAGTCTGGTGCTGATCGACCTCCCCCCCAAGGAACTGCTCGGCCGCCTCAAGGAGGGCAAGGTCTATGTGCCCCATCAGGCCAAGGCTGCGTTGCAATCCTTCTTCTCCCTCAACAACCTCACCGCATTGCGGGAGCTGGCGATGCAGACCGCCGCCAGCCATGTGGAGGGCGATCTGCAACTGCAGTGGCAGGCGGCAGGCAAGAGCACCTTGCCGCTGCGGGGCAAGCTGATGGTTTGCCTCGGTGACCTGCACGGCTCGGCGCTGGTGCGCTACGGCCACCGCTTTGCCCAGCGCCGTCAGCTCCCGTGGCTGGTGGTGCATGTCGACAGCAATGGCCGCCGCTCGGCCGATGTGGAGCAGGCGCTGGCGCTCGCCTCCCACCTCGGCGCCAAGGTGCTGACCCTCTCCAGTCCGGCGGTCGCCAACACCCTGCTGGAGACCGCCGAACAGCAGCAGGTCTCCCAGCTGCTGCTCGGCAAACCTCACAAGGCGCCGTGGCGCCGCTCGCTGGTGCAACACCTGCTCAAACAGGCGCAGGGGCTCGAAATCACGCTGGTCGATACCGAGAAGCAGAAGCCCGAAGTGGGAATGCGCGTCCCGACCCCGAAGGATATTCACCACAGCCTGCTGGCGGTGACCATCATGGGGATCACCTCGACCGCCGCCTGGGGGCTCTCCTACTGGCTGCCGCCCGCAGCGTTACCGCTCATATTCGTGCTGGGGGTGCTGGCGACTGCCCTCACCACCAGTCTGGTACCCGCCACACTGGCAGCGGTGCTGGGCTTTATCGCCCACAATCTGCTCTTCACCGCCCCCTACTTCTCCCTGAGCGTCGCCAACCACAGCGACCTGCTCACTCTGTTTGTGCTGCTTATCGTCGGCATGACGGCGGGACGGCTCGCCTCCCGCCAGCGGCAACAGCTGATCGGTCTGCGCGAGACCCAGCAGTTGGGCAATGCTCTGCTCTCCCTCAGTCAGGGGCTGGCCACCGCCAGCAGCCCGGAGGAGGTGCTTAGACAAGGTGCCCAGGCCATTTCACTGGCACTCGGCCAGCCAACCGTGGTGATCGACAAGGAGTTCAACGACAGGCTCGGCAACGAGAAGCACAGGCCCGGCCAGACCGACAAGGCGGCCATCGACTGGTGTCTGGCCCAGAAGCAGAGCGCCGGGGCCCACACCGCCACCCTCAATGCCGCCGAGGCCCAGTATCACCACCTCAGCGACGATCTGGTGATCGGCATAACGCTGGCCAATCCGCTCTCCTCCTCTGCCGAACACCAGCTGCAGGCGCTGCTCACCGATATTCGCGCCGCGCTGGCGCGGATCGACCTCAATGAGCGGCTGGCCGACAGCCAGCTGCAGGCGGAGACCGACCGGATGCGCGCCGCCCTGCTCTCCTCGGTCTCCCACGATTTGAAGACGCCGCTGGCCACCATCATGGGGGCTGGCAGCACCCTGCTGGAATATGGTGACCGGATCCCCGCCGAAGACCGCGACGAACTGCTCCACTCGGTGCAGGAGGAGGCGCGCCGCCTCCACAGCTATGTGCAGAATCTGCTGGATATGACCCGCATCGGCTCCCCCGACTTCCAGTTGAAACGGGACTGGGTCGATCTGGCGGATCTGGTGGAGAGCGCCCGCAAGCGGCTCGACTCCTCCTGGCGCCAGCACAAGCTGCTGGTCCATTTCGATCAGCATGTGCCCCAGCTCTATGTGCACGGCGCCCTGATCGAGCAGGTGCTGGTCAACATCCTCGACAACGCCTCCCGCTACTCGCCGGCAGGCACCCCCATCGAGTTCAAGGTGATGCTGGCCGAGCCCGATCTCATCATCGACATCATCGATATCGGGGTCGGCATCGCCGAGTCGGATCGGGAGAAGATCTTCAACCTCTTCTACACCCAGCCAGTGGGCGATTGCGGCAGCCGTGGCACCGGGCTTGGCCTCGCCATTTCCCGCGCTATGATAGAGGCCCACGGCGGCAAGATTTGGGCCTTCTCCGGCCCCAATGGCAACGGCACCTGCATGCGCATCTCCCTGCCGCTCGCCCTCAATTCACCGGAGGTCTGATGGCTGACCGCCAGATCGGGTCAATCAGCCCCTCCCACCATTCGCCTCTGGAGGTTCGATGGCACACATTCTGGTCATAGATGATGAAGCGGCGATCCGTCGCTTTCTGCGGATCAGCCTGATTGCCGAGGGGCATCAGGTGAGTGAGGCGGTGGGGGTCAATGAAGGGCTGGAGCAGTATCGCCACCTCAACCCCGATCTGGTGATCCTCGATCTCGGTCTGCCGGATGGCGATGGCATTCAGGTGTTGCAGGCCATTCGCGAACACCACCCCAATCCTGTGCTGGTGCTGTCGGCCCGTGATTCGGAGCAGGAGAAGGTGCGGCTGCTGGATGCCGGCGCCAACGACTACATGAGCAAGCCGTTCGGCATCGGCGAGATGATGGCCCGCATTCGCGTGCTCTTGCGCCAGCGAGCTGGCGTCAGCAGCGGCGAGCGGCGCCACTTCCCCCAATGCGGCCTGACGCTGGATGTCAGCAGCCACAAGGTGACCATGAAAGAGGAGGAGATCCCCCTCTCCCGCAAGGAGTTCGCCCTGCTACAGGCGCTGGTGTGCCACCCCGGCAAGCTGGTGATGCAGACCCAGCTGCTCAATGACATCTGGGGGCCGAGCCACAAGGAGGACACCCACTACCTGCGCATCGTCATCGCCAGCCTGCGCAAAAAGCTGGGGGATAACCCCCAGCAACCGACGCTTATCGAGACCGAATCCGGTATTGGCTACCGCTTTATCGGCAACTGACGTTTCACGTGGAACGACGCCCACTGCAAAGCAGCGCCAATAGACCGCAGCCACTCAGCAACAGGCCGAGATCCTGCAATCCGGCCGCTACTGCCAACCCCAGACTGAGCAGCAGGTAGTAACCAAGCCCGAACAGGGCGCCAGCGCTGCCCGCTACTTCGCGATAGGCCAGCAACGCCTGACTCAGCACATTGGGGATCGCCAGCCCAAAAGCGATGACTACACCCATCATGGGCAACAGGAACCAGAGGCTGGCCTGAGTCGCCCATACCAGCAGCCCGGCAACCAGCGCCAGAGCGCAAGCCAATCTGACCAGAGATGACGGCAGCCACCCCCTCCCCAGCAGATGCTTGTTGAGCAGGCTGCCGAGCAGAGTCGCCAGCGCCAGCAAGATCCCCGAATAGCCAAACTCACCGGTGCTCAATCCCAATCCGGCAAACAGGAATGGGGCCAGACTGTAGTAGCCAAACAGCATGGTGTTGAACAGGGCGACCAGCATGGCACTGCGCCAGAGCCCGCCATCCTTCATCATCCGGCACGCCAGCGGCCAGAGTGCGACTTTCCGGGTGGTGGCCGGGCGGGTTTCCGGCAGCTGCCAGCAGGCAACCAGCAGCAAGAGAGCCGCCAGTATCAGCAGACCGCTGAATACCCCGAGATAACCGAACCCGCTCGCCAGCTGACCACCACTGAGCAACCCCAGCACCGGACTGAGTGAGAGCGCAATGCCCATCACCGAGAAGACCCGCGCCAGATCGCTGCCCTGATAGCTGTCGCGCAGCATGGTCTGGGTCACCACGGATCCCACCGCAGCGCCAAAGGCCGCGATGACCCGGGCCAGCAGCAGGGTTTCAAACTGATTGGCCAGCAGCGCCAGCAAGGTGCCTACACCATAGGTGAGCAGACCGGCCAGCATGGCGGGACGCCGCCCAATCAGATCGCAGAGCCGTCCCCAGCAGACCACGCCCACCGCAAACGCCAGAAAATAGACCGACAGGGTCTGGGATGCCTGCCCTTCGCTCACCTGAAACTGGGTAGCGATGTGGGTCAGGACCGGGCTGTAGATGGTTTCCACAATTTGGGGAAACATCATCAATCCCACCACCAGCCAGAGCGGTGGCAACTTGTTGTTCATGACAAACCTCCTTCACAAGAGGTCGCCATTCTAGAGAGATACCGATTGTCTGATTACAATAAGCAGGACTATAAACATCAAAAATCGAACATATGGCCTTTATTCTTCCCGATCACCCTTTTGACCCCGACCAGCTGACGGGCAGCGTGATCGGCATCGCCTCCGCCCTCGGTTGGCACGACTCGGGCCTGCATCAACATCAGCGCCATCAGCTGTTGTTCGCCCAATCCGGCTGCATGACCATGGAGCTGGAAGGTCGGGTCTGCCTGCTGCCACCCACCCGCGCCGCCTGGCTGCCTGCGGGCACAGCCCACCGGGTACTGATGCGTGGTGTGGTGGCCTACCGCTCACTCTACTTCCAGCCGCACCCCGAGTTGCCCGGCACGGTGGAGGTGCTGGCGGTCAATCCGCTGCTGCACGAACTGATCGAGCGGATGGCGCTCTGGCCGTGGGACAAACCGCAAGAGCAGCAGCAACGGACGGTTGCACTGTTTATGGAGGAGTTGGAGCAGGCGCCACGGGAGTCGTGGCAGTTGCCGCTGCCGACGGATCCCAGACTGGGCGACTGGCTACAGCAGTTGAAGCGGGAGGATGTCCTGCCCGATCGGCTCAACCGGCTGGCCGAACGGGTGGGTGCCAGTGACAAGACCATTAGCCGCATCTTCATGCGGGAGACCGGCATGAGCTATCAGGCGTGGCGTCAGCAGTGGCGGCTGTTGCGCGCCATGGAGCTGCTGGCAGAAAGCGAGCCCATCAGCCGGATTGCCGCTGCGCTGGAGTTCTCCAGCGACAGCGCCTTCATCAGTTTCTTCAAACAACATACGGGACAGACCCCCCTGCGCTATCTCAGCTCTCGGGGTGAGTCGCCACAGCCTGGCTCGCTTCCACCACCAGGGTATCCAGCGCCAGCGGCTTGAGATTGTGCAACGCATCCTGCACCACGGCATGGGATGCCTGTTGCAACTCGCTCTGCACATCCTGCTCCAGCTGGGCACTCTCCAGCTCGGGCCGCGGGTTTTCGTTGGCCATCACGTTCAGGCTCAGGACACTCACAATCAGGGTAGCGATCAGGCTTTTCATCTGGTTTGCTCCGGTATGGTTGAGATGACCAGATAACTATTCCAATAGTTGTGCCAATCCTCACGCAATTCATAACATGATGATTTTGTTCAAATTAACTATATCTCGATACCAAATTGAGTCGCAAAATGCATCCCGCTCGGTCATTTTTAAACCAACAGTTGGTGCTTTTAACCACGCTTGATTTTTGCGCCATGTTCCACGTGGAACGTCCCATCTTTTTGATCGACACCCGCTTTTAAACTGAGCTATGGTGCTACATCCCCGTAACTCAAATCTGGATCTGTCACTGAATGGAATTTTCCTTGTTCGGCGAGAAGTTCACTCGCCACGCCGGCATTACCCAACTCATGGATGACCTCAATCAGGGGCTGACCAATCCGGACGCCATCATGCTGGGTGGCGGCAATCCGGCCCCGATCCCCGCCATGCTGGAACGCTTTCAGGCGGAAGCCAAGAGCCTGCTCGACAACGGCGAGCTGGTCAAAGCGATGGCCAACTACGACGGCCCGCAAGGCAAAGACAGGTTCACCAAAGCGCTGGCAGCCCTGCTCAGCAAGGAGCTGGGCTGGGATATCTCGGCCCGCAATATCGCCCTGACCAACGGCAGCCAGAATGCCTTCTTCTACCTGTTCAACCTGCTGGCCGGTGAATTTGCCGATGGCCGCAAGAAGAAGGTGCTGTTCCCGCTCGCCCCCGAATACATCGGCTATGCCGACTCGGCGCTAGCCGACGACTACTTCGTGGCCTACAAGCCCACCATCGAGAAGCTGCCAGATGGCCAGTTCAAATACCACGTGGATTTCGAGAGTCTGCAGGTAGGTGACGATATCGGGGTGATCTGCGTCTCCCGCCCGACCAACCCCACCGGCAATGTGCTGACCGACGAAGAGATCGAACATCTCGATCAGATCGCCCGCGACAAGGGAATCCCGCTGCTGATCGACAACGCCTACGGCGTCCCCTTCCCGGGCATCATCTTCAGCGAAGCCAAGCCGTTCTGGAACGCCAACACCATCCTCTGCATGAGCCTCTCCAAGCTGGGCCTGCCGGGCACTCGCTGCGGCATCGTCATCGCCGACGAGAAGATCATCCAGGCCATCACCAACCTGAGCGGCATCATCAATCTGGCACCGGGCAGTCTGGGCCCCGCCATCACCATCCCGATGATCGAGAGCGGCGATATCATCGCCCTCAGCGAACAGGTGGTGAAGCCCTTCTATCAGCAGAAGGCGGAGCTGGCGGTGAAGCTGCTGCGCGAAGCGATCCCCGACCCGCGCTTCCATATCCACAAGCCGGAAGGGGCCCTCTTCCTCTGGCTCTGGTTTGAAGGCTTGCCGATCCACAGTCAGGAACTCTATGAGCGACTGAAGGCGAAGAACCTGCTGATCGTGCCGGGTCACTACTTCTTCCCCGGCATCGACGACCCCGAGTGGCGCCACAGCCAGGAGTGCATCCGCCTCAACTACTCCCAGAGCGAGGAGTTGGTGCGCCGCGGCATCGCCATTCTGGCCGACGAGATCAACGCCCTCTACGCTGGCTAAGTCAGTCCGGCCAGCCAAAAACAGAGAGGCCTGCAGATGCAGGCCTCCCTTGTTTATCGCGATCCGGTTTGCTTAGCCGGGTAGCGCCAGTTGCTCGGGTTTGCCGATGGGGATGGCACGGGGCTTGAGAGCCTCCGGCAGTTCGCGGGCCAGATCTATGGTCAGCAGACCATGCTCCAGTTTGGCGCCCTGCACTTCCACGTGCTGGCTCAGCTTGAAGGCGAGCTCGAAGTCACGCTCGGCAATCCCCTGATGGAGGAACTGACGCTCACCGGCCGCAGCTCCTTTGCGCCCCTTCACCTTGAGGGTACCGTTTTCGGTCTCCAGCTCCAGCTCTTCGCGCTCGAAGCCAGCCACGGCGACCGTGATGCGATAGCCATCCTGATCGCGCTTTTCAATGTTGTACGGAGGGTAAGCGGCAGTCTTCTGCTCGAACAAACCTTCCAGCTCGCGGGCCATCCGCTCGAAGCCGACGGCGTTGGAATAGAGATGAGAAAAATCGAGGTTACGCATAATCCTATCCTTCTAATAAGCAACAGGTTCAACTCTCCACAGGCCCGTTATCGGCACCCGGGAAATTTTAAAATTTCAGTGAATTCAGGCTATCAGCCGTTGATCTCAATCTTGCGCGGCTTCATCGCCTCGGGCACTTCACGCACCAGCTCGATGTGCAACAAGCCGTTTTTCAGGTCGGCCCCTTTCACCCGCACATAGTCGGCCAGCTGGAAGCGGCGCTCGAAACCACGTTCGGCGATCCCCTGATAGAGATAGTTGCGCCCGGTGTCGGCCTGCTTGTTGCCTTTTACCGTCAGCAGATTTTCCTGGAAGCTCAGCTCCAGCTCTTCCTGGGTAAAGCCTGCCACCGCCATGCTGATGCGGTAGTCGTTGTCACCCAGCTGCTCGATGTTGTAGGGGGGATAACCGGCATTGCCATTGCTGGCCGCAGATTCGATGAGATTGGCCAGACGATCGAAACCGATGGCAGAACGATAGAGCGGAGAAAAGTCGATAGAACGCATAGTATTACCCTCTTATGAGCGATAACGGATTGTTTGCCCTCCTTATGGACGGGCGCCTGGTCGAAACCTCTGTCGAGCGTTCCGGCCTTGTTACCTATATAGGGGCTCACTTTTTCCTTTCAAGGGGATTTTTTCAAATTTTTTAAATGGCCGCACCGACCTGTAGAACATCAACCTGTTGGCCCGATAGTGATGATAATCGACCCGTGGGCCACTGATGACAACTCGCTCCGTCTCCCATAATTGGTTGCATACCCACCAGCCAACATGGAGCCATCCCATGAAGATTACCCAGGTTCGCAACGCCACCTTGCTGCTCGACTATGCCGGCACCCGCTTTCTGATCGACCCCATGCTCTCGGCCAAGGGAGCCTTCCCCGGCTTTGAGGGCACCGCCAACAGCCATCTGCGCAATCCGCTGGTCGAGCTGCCGCTGCCGCTCGATGAGCTGGTCGATGTGGATGCCGTTATCGTCACCCACGACCATCCCGACCACTGGGATGACGCCGCCAAAGCCCTGATCCCCAAGCATCTGCCGCTCTTGGTGCAACATCAGAAAGATGCCGATGCTATTCGTGCCAGTGGCTTTGAGGATGTGCGTCTGCTGAGCGACCAGCCCGAGTTTGCCGGCATTCGCCTGCAGCAGACCGGTGGCCAGCACGGCAACGACCAGTTGATGGCGGTACTGGGCGAGCGCATGGGAGAGGTATGCGGCGTGGTCTTCTCCCATCCCGACGAACAGTGCCTCTATCTGGCCGGTGATACCATCTGGCATCCCTCGGTCGAGCAAGCCCTGCAACAGCATCAGCCCGAGGTCATCATCCTCAACTGTGGCGATGCACAGGTGCCCGGGCTCGGTTCCATCATCATGGGCAAGGAGGATGTCGCCGCCGTTTATCAGGCCGCACCGCAGGCCACGCTGATCGCCAGCCATATGGAGGCGGTCAACCACGCCGTACTGTCACGCCAGGAGCTGCGCGACTATCTGGCGGAACGGGGCATGATGGATCGGGTACGGGTGCCGCAAGATGGCGAGGCGATATCGCTGTGATCCACAAGAGGGCCATGCCAAACATGGCCCTTCGGCTTTTACTGCCAGACGCTTATGATGAGTGGTCTGCGCGCAGAGAGGAGTCAACATAATGCCCACCCCGATCGTTGCCGTGGTGACCTTCGATCACTTCAGCCCTTTTCACTGCGCCGTCCCCTGCCTCATCTTCGGCGACATCCTGCCGGGCCAGCCGCTGTTCGAGCTCAAGATCTGCTGCGGTGATGGCAACCCTCATTCACACTCGGCGCAAGGCTTCACCATTCAGGCTCCCCATGGGCTGGAGGTACTGGCCGAGGCGGAGATCATCGTCATTCCCTTCTGGCACGACCCGGCAGCACGACCACCAGCACAGCTGCTCAATGCTCTGATTGCCGCCAGAGCCAGAGGTGCCCGACTGGTCGGGCTCTGTCTCGGCACCTATGTGCTCGCCTACGCCGGGCTGCTCAATGGTCGCAAGGCATCGACCCACTGGGAGTATGAGCAGGATTTCTGCCACCGCTTTCCCTGCGTGCAGCTCGATACCAACGCCCTCTATGTGGATGACGAAGGGCTGGTCACCTCGGCAGGCACCGCCGCCGGGCTGGACTGCTGCCTCTATCTGGTACGCCAGTACCACGGCTCGGCCATCACCAACAAGGTGGCGCGGCGGCTGGTGATCCCGCCTCACCGGGAAGGGGGCCAAGCCCAGTTTATCGAACAGCCGGTGCCCGCCTCCACTCGCGATGTCAGGATGAACCAGTTGCTCGATCACCTGCGTGCCCATCTGGCCGAACCCCACACCCTGGATTCTCTGGCGGCCCACACCCTGATGAGCCGCCGCACCTTTACCCGCCGTTTTCATCAGGCTACCGGCCTCTCGGTGGGTGAATGGCTGCTGGCGGAGCGGCTCAGGCGCAGTCAGGAGCTGCTGGAGGTGAGCGGCCATTCCATCGATCGCATCGCCGAGCTGGTCGGCTTCAAGAGTGCCACCTCCCTGCGCAACCACTTCCGCGCCCGCTTTACCATCTCCCCCAGCGAGTGGCGCCGATCTTTTCGCGGAAACAATGTCTGATGACATCCTCTATACCCGCTCACTCCGCTATGGCAGGCTAACCAGAAATCCCGAGGAGTAATCCCATGTCCCGTTCCGAACGCCTGCTGGCCCTGCTCCAGCTGCTGCGCGGCCACCGTTACGCCATCACAGGCGCGGAGCTGGCCAACCAGCTTGGCATCAGCCTGCGCACCCTCTATCGGGATATCGCCACCCTGCAGGCGCAAGGTGCCCATATCGAGGGTGAACCGGGGATCGGCTATGTGCTGCGTCCCGGCTTCATGCTGCCGCCATTGATGTTCAGTGAAGAGGAGCTGGATGCGCTAGTGCTGGGGTCACGTTGGGTCGTCGCCCACGGTGACGGAGCCTTGAGAGCATCGGCCAGCAGTGCGCTGGCCAAGATAGAAGCCGTACTGCCAGCCGACTATCGCCAGCAGCTCCAGAGCAATGCCCTGCTGATCGGCACCTCCCGCAGCGAGAGCCTCACCGATGAAGCCCCCCTGCGCAGCGCCATCCGCCAACAACGCAAGGTGACCCTGGGCTATCGCGATCTCAAGGATGAGGCCTCTGAGCGCACCATCTGGCCATTTGCCCTCGGCTACTTCGAACAGGTGCGGGTACTGGTGGCCTGGTGCGAACTGCGTCAGGGCTTTCGCCACTTTCGGGTCGATCGCATCACCCGGATGCAGCCGCAAGATTGCCGCTATCCAAAAAACAGAGAGAGCCTGCTGAAGGAGTGGCGCACCACCCAGCAGATCCCGCAGCCGAAATTCATTGCTGACAGAAACTGACAGCAGGTAGCGCCATCCTGAGGGGGTCGACGCCGATGCGCCATCTCATCAGCAAGGAGCATCACCATGTTAGTCCCCCAGTTCACCATCCTCTACGTTACCAATCCGACCCGCAGCGCGCTCTTCTACCGCGAGCTGTTCGGGCGTGAACCGGTGGAGGAGTCACCTACCTTTGCCATGTTCGTGTTCGAGTCAGGCGCCAGACTGGCACTCTGGTCCAGCGCCACTGTTGAACCTGCCGTGACCCAAACGGCCGGAGCGATGGAGCTGGCCTTCGCCCTCCCCGATGATGATGCCGTCGATCGCCTGTCTGCCGAATGGCTGGCACGCGGGCTCACCCTGATCCAGGCGCCGACCAAGATGGAGTTTGGCTACACCTGCATGGCCCTCGATCCGGATGGCCATCGTCTGCGACTCTACTGCCTGGCACCTGAGCTTGGTTAATCGGGTTCAATGTTCCACGTGGAACGAGCAACGTCTCCTCCGCCAGAAAAACAAAAAGCCGCTCACAGGGAGCGGCTTTTGTATATCGAGCTGATAGCGTCGATTAGACGTCGAGGTTGGCTACGCGCAGGGCGTTGGTCTCGATAAAGTCACGACGGGGCTCAACGGCATCACCCATCAGGGTGGAGAAGAGCTGGTCAGCACCGACGGCGTCGTCGATGGTGACGCGCAGCATGCGGCGGGCTTCCGGATCCATGGTGGTTTCCCACAACTGGTCCGGGTTCATCTCGCCCAACCCTTTATAGCGCTGGATGTAGATGCCGCGCTTGCCTTCGCCCATCAGCCACTCGACTGCTTCCACGAAGTTGGCAACCGGCTTGACCTTCTCGCCACGCTTGATGAAACCACCTTCCTCGATCAGGTTGGCGATCTCCTTGCCCAGCGAAACCAGCTGACGGTACTCACCAGACTGCAGGAAGTCGTAGCTGAGCGGATATTCGCGGTCGACACCGTGCTGACGTACCACGGCGTGTGGCACGTACAGGCTGCGCTCTTCATCACGACGAACCTGGATCTGGTACTGGATAGCGTGGTTGCTCTCGTTGAGCACGGCTTCCATACCCTGACACCAGGCCAGCAGATCGCTCTCGCTATTCAGCAGCGCTTCGTTCAACTCCGGCTGATAGATCAGCTGGGTCAGCACGGCTTCTGGCGCACGACGAGACATGCGGGTGATCAGGTGAGTCACCGAGCGGTGCTGGTTGACCAGACGCTCCAGTGCCTCACCACCGATAGCCGGGGCAGACTCGTTGACGTGCAGGGTGGCACCATCCAGCGCCATGGCGGTCTGGTACTGCAGCAGCGAGTCTTCGTCTTTCAGATACTGCTCCTGCTTGCCCTTCTTCACTTTGTAGAGCGGCGGCTGGGCGATGTAGACGTAGCCGCGTTCGATGATTTCCGGCATCTGACGATAGAAGAAGGTCAGCAGCAGGGTTCGGATGTGCGCACCATCGACGTCCGCATCGGTCATGATGATGATGTTGTGATAACGCAGCTTGTCCGGGTTGTACTCGTCACGACCGATACCGCAACCCAGTGCGGTAATCAGGGTGCCCACCTCTTGCGAGGAGATCATCTTGTCGAAACGGGCCTTCTCCACGTTCAGGATCTTGCCCTTGAGCGGCAGGATGGCCTGGTTCTTACGGTTGCGACCCTGCTTGGCGGAACCGCCAGCAGAGTCCCCTTCCACTATGTAGAGTTCGGAGAGAGCCGGGTCTTTTTCCTGACAGTCAGCCAGCTTGCCGGGCAGACCGGCGATATCCAGCGCGCCTTTGCGGCGGGTCAGTTCGCGGGCTTTGCGGGCCGCTTCGCGGGCACGGGCCGCATCGATGATCTTGTTGACCACGATCTTGGCATCGCCCGGGTTTTCCAGCAGGAAGTCAGCCAGCTTCTCACCCATCGCCTGTTCAACGGCGGTCTTCACTTCGGAAGAGACCAGCTTGTCTTTGGTCTGGGAGGAGAACTTGGGATCCGGCACCTTGACGGAGATAACGGCAATCAGACCTTCACGCACGTCGTCGCCACTGGCGGCAGACTTGGCCTTCTTGCTGTAGTCCTCTTTGTCCATATAGGAGTTCAGAGTACGGGTCAGCGCGGTACGGAAGCCAACGAGGTGAGTACCACCATCCCGCTGCGGGATGTTGTTGGTGAAGCAGTAGACCCCTTCCTGATAGGCGTCGTTCCACTGCATCGCCACTTCAACGCCGATACCATCCTGCTCGGTGGTGAAATGGAACACCTTCGGGTGGATCGGGGTCTTGTTCTGGTTCAGGTATTCAACGAACGCCTTGATGCCACCCTCGTAGCAGAAATGCGCCTCGCGGCCATCACGCTCGTCTTGCAGACGGATGGAGACACCGGAGTTGAGGAAGGAGAGCTCGCGCAGGCGCTTGGCCAGGATCTCGTAGTGGAACAGGGTATCGCTGAAAATGGCAGGGCTCGGCCAGAAGCGAACTTCGGTACCGGTGCCGGTGCTGTCACCAATCTGCTTGAGCGGCGCCTGCGGCTCACCCAGATGATAGGTCTGCTCGTAGACGTGGCCGTTACGACGAATGGTCAGCAACAGCTTGTCAGAGAGGGCGTTAACTACCGAGACACCCACGCCGTGCAGGCCGCCGGATACCTTGTAGGAGTTGTCATCAAACTTACCGCCAGCGTGCAGCACGGTCATGATGACCTCTGCGGCGGAGCGGCCCTCCTCCTCGTGCATGTCTACCGGGATACCCCGGCCATTGTCACGCACAGAGACAGAACCGTCGGAATGGATCTTGACCAGAATATCGGAGCAGTAGCCAGCGAGCGCCTCGTCAATGGAGTTATCGACGACCTCGAACACCATGTGGTGCAGACCCGAGCCATCATCCGTATCGCCGATATACATCCCCGGGCGCTTGCGGACCGCATCCAGGCCCTTCAGCACCTTGATATTCGAGGAGTCGTAAGTATTTTCACTCATAGCTTACTCTCTGCCTTCTCTAACGTTTCGGAGATTTTACCCTGTTCCACGTGGAACAACCTGCAGTCATTCGCATCCATCATGTCTGCGAGCTGACCGGTGTCGATGGCGGTGATAAACACCTGGGACGCACACTGCTTCAGCCTTGCGGCCAGCAAGCGGCGCTTGTCGACATCCAGTTCAGAGGCAAAATCGTCAATTAAAAAAATACAGCCACGGCTGCTATGTTGATTCAAATAGAGCCCTTGGGCCAACCGCATGGCGCAGACCAGCAACTTCAGCTGACCCCGGGACAAAATATCCTGAGCGGGTACCCCGTTCGCCTTGAGGCGCACATCGGCTTTCTGTGGACCGACACCGGTATAGCCCAGCGCCCGATCCCGCTCAAACCCCGCCTCCAGCAGATCGCCGAGGGGAGTATCTTTCTCCCAGCCTCGGTAAAAGCCGAGACTGATATCGAATTCCGGCAGAAAATCCGCCGTCATCTCCTTGATCAGGGGCGTAATGGCCTGACAATAACTGGCGCGAAACTCGGCCAGCTCACCCCCCAGCCGCACCAGCTCCTGATCCCAGAACGCCAGCTGGCGGTACTGGGTGCTCTGGCGCAGCAGCGCATTGCGCTGTTTCAGCAGCCGCCGCACTCGCCCCCACAGGGCAAAGAAGGTCGGCTCCTGATGGAAAACGCCCCAATCGAGCCAGGCGCGGCGAGCCTGAGGCCCGCCCGTCAGCAGGTTGAAGCCATCGGGATGGATCAACTGCACCGGCAACAGCTCCGCCAAATCGGCAAGCCGCTGGGCCTGCGCCCCGGCAATCTTGAGCTGGGTCTCGCCACTCTTGTCTTTGGCAAGACCGATCGGTACCTGACGCCCTTCCAGTTCACACTGGGCAAACAGGGTAAAGGCCCTCTCCCCCTGGCGGATGACCCGCCCGGTCAAATGAGTGCGAAAGGAGCGCCCCAGACCAAGGTAGTGAATGGCTTCCAGCACGCTGGTCTTGCCGCTGCCATTGCACCCGACCAGAATGTTGAGGCCGGGCGACAGCTTGAGACTGGCTTGCTGGATATTGCGAAAGTCGCTGAGCTGGAGTTTGACCAGGGACACGACTAGATCCGCATCGGCATCACCACGTACTGAGCATCCTGATGTTCAAAATCCTCAATAATGGCACTGCTGATGGAATCGCTCAGGCTAATCCGAATTTGGTCACATTTTAACGTATTCAGCACGTCGAGCACATAAGAGACGTTAAAGCCGATCTCCATCTCGCCAGCGGCATATTGTACGTCAAGCAGCTCTTCGGCTTCTTCCTGTTCCGGGTTGTTGGCGGTGATGCGCAGCAGGTTTTCCTGCAGATTGAGACGCACCCCACGGAATTTCTCGTTGGAGAGGATGGCGGCGCGGGCAAACGCCTGACGCAGATCCTCACGGCCGGCGATCAGGGCCTTGTCGCTGTTGCGCGGAATGACGCGGCGCCAGTCCGGGAAGCGGCCATCCACCAGCTTGGAGGTGAAGATGAAGCCGTCGAGGGCAGCACGCAGGTTGCTGCGGCCGATCTGCAGCCGCACCGGCTTGTCTTCCGCTTCCAGCAGACGCACCAGCTCCAGTACCCCTTTGCGCGGCAGGATAACCTGATGATCGGGCAGCGATTCCCCTACTACCTCGCGGCGGCAGGTGGCCAGACGGTGACCGTCGGTCGCCACGGTGCGCAGACCGTGACCTTCGCTCTCGAACAGCATGCCGTTCAGGTAGTAACGCACGTCCTGGCTGGCCATGGAGAACTGGGTCGCATCGATCAGCTTCTTCAGCTCCAGCTGGCTGATATCGAACTCGAGCACGGATTCCCAATCCTCGATGTTCGGATACTCGGTCGCCGGCAGGGTCGAGAGGTTGAAGCGGGAGCGACCGGAGCGGATGATCAGGCGCTCCCCTTCGGTATTGAGACGGATCTCGGCGCCTTCCGGCAGACCACGGCAGATATCCAGCAGTTTACGCGCCGGTACTGTGGTGCGGCCATCTTCGCTGGCCCCGTTCAGATAGACCTGACCGATCATCTCTACTTCGAGATCGGTACCGGTCAGTGACAGCAGACCGTTGCTGACATCAAGCAGCACGTTGCCGAGGATCGGCAGGGTCGGTCGGCCGCCGAGGGCGCCGGACACCAGTTGCAGAGGACGTAACAGGGCCTCACGGCTAATTTCGAGCTGCATCTGTGCTCTCCGTTGTGATTAGGAGGAAAAGATTCGGATCAGGTTGGAATATTCGCGCTGCATCTGTCCACTCCATTCCGTTATCAGGAAGAAAGGGTACGGATCAGGTTGGAATAGTCCTCCTTGATGTCGTGACTCTCCTCCTTCAGCTGCTCGATCTTGCGGCAGGCATGAAGAACGGTAGTGTGGTCACGGCCACCAAAGGCATCACCTATCTCCGGCAAACTGTGATTGGTCAGCTCCTTGGCCAGTGCCATCGCCAGCTGGCGCGGACGGGCAACAGAGCGGGAACGACGCTTGGAGAGCAGATCCGCCAGCTTGATCTTGTAGTACTCCGCCACCGTCTTCTGGATATTGTCGATGGTGACCAGCTTCTCCTGCAGTGCCAACAGGTCGCGCAGCGCTTCGCGCACGAAATCGATGTTGATGGCACGGCCGGTGAAGTTGGCGTTGGCGATAACCCGGTTGAGGGCACCTTCCAGTTCACGGACGTTGGATCGCAGACGTTTGGCAATGAAGAAGGCCACTTCATCCGGCAGATGGATCTGGTTCTCGTCTGCCTTGCGCATCAGGATCGCGACGCGGGTCTCCAGCTCCGGCGGCTCGATCGCCACGGTCAGGCCCCAGCCGAAGCGGGACTTGAGGCGATCCTCGACACCATTGATCTCCTTCGGATAGCGATCCGAGGTGAGGATGATCTGCTGGTTACCTTCCAGCAAGGCATTGAAGGTATGGAAGAACTCCTCCTGGGAGCGCTCCTTGTTGGCGAAGAACTGGATGTCATCGATGAGCAGGGCATCGACACTGCGGTAGTAACGCTTGAACTCTTCAATGGCGTTATTTTGCAGCGCTTTCACCATGTCCTGAACAAACCGCTCGGAGTGCATATAGATGACTTTGGCATCTTTTTTACTCTCCTTGATGGCATTGCCAACGGCGTGCAGCAGGTGGGTTTTACCCAGGCCGGTGCCGCCATAGAGGAACAACGGGTTGTAAGCACCACCCGGATTGTCCGCTACCTGACGGGCAGCCGCACGCGCCAACTGGTTGGACTTACCCTCGACGAAATTCTCGAAGGTATAGTTCACGTTGGTGTTGCTCTTGTGGTTCGGCTCGGGCTTGGCTTCAGCCTTGCTTTCCCAGCTCTTCTGCAAGTTATTCACAGGCGCGGCACCCTGTACCGGCGCTCTGGCGACAGCAACAGGATGGGGACGATTGCCTATATCAAAACGCAGGGCGGGGCCGTCGACCCCGCAGAGTTCGTTGATGATGCCGTTAACCCGGATGAGATACTTGTCTCGTACCCAGTCCAGAACAAAGCGATTCGGTGCATACAGGGTCAGAGTATTGTCACTCAACTCCGCTTGAAGCGGCCGGATCCACATGCTGAATTCTGCCGAGGGCAACTCATCTTGCAGCCGGTTAAGGCACTGCTGCCATAGCGAAGCAGTCACTCTAAACTCCTGTCGATTGATTAACTAAAGACCGGCTATTCTACGTTTTTAGCCGCCGGATCTCCAGCCATCGCCCGGTGGATCCAGCAAATAAGATCCTTGACTTTCAAGGATCCAGCGCCTTTGGATCGGATTTCATCCCCAAAGTTACCCACAGCTTGATCCACCGTCCGGATTGGTCGATCCCGTGCTTCTCTCCTGTTATTTCATATAACCAAATGTCATTTATTTTTTAAATTTTATTCCAATAACATCAGGGCCAAACCAGTTATTACAACTACAAATACAAGACATTGAGAGAGAGAAACACCATGAAAACATCCATCAAACTGATTTCCGGCGCAGCCATCCTGCTCGCCACCCTGTCCAGTCAGGCCATCGCCCAGGAGACCATCAAGGTCGGCATGTCTGGCAAATATTTCCCGTTCACCTTCGTCAAGCAGGACAAGCTACAAGGCTTTGAAGTGGATATGTGGAACCAGATCGGCGAGCGTACCGGCTACAAGGTCGAATTCGTGACCGCCAGCTTCTCCGGCCTGTTCGGCATGCTGGAAACCGGCCGCATCGATACCATCTCCAACCAGATCACCATCACTGACGAGCGCAAGGCGAAGTACGACTTCTCCCAGCCTTACGTCTATGACGGCGCCCAGATCGTAGTACGCAAGGGCAACAGCACCATTCACGGTATCAAGGATCTGGAAGGCAAGAAGGTGGCCGTGAACCTGGGTTCCAACTTCGAAGAGCTGCTGCGCAAGAATGACCCGAACAAGAAGATCGATATCCGCACCTATGACTCCGCCTTCGAGCAGGATGTTGCCCTGGGTCGCATCGATGCCTTCGTGATGGACCGCGTCTCCACCGCCCAGCTGATCAAGGAGTCCAAGCTGCCGCTGCAACAGGCTGGCGCACCGTTCGAGACTATCGAGAACGCCCTGCCCTTCCTGAAGACCCCGGAGAAACAGGCGCTGCTGAAGAAGGTCGACGAGGCTCTGACCGCCATGCGCAAGGATGGCTCCCTGCGTCAGATCTCCGAGAAATGGTTCGCTTCCGACATCACCGACAAATAAATGATGGAATTTGACCTCGAATACACGCTGGGGCTGTTTCCCATCCTGCTCAAATATCTGGGCACCACGATGGAGATGGCCCTGTGGGGATTCGTGCTGGCACTCGTACTCTCGCTGGCCCTGGCGATAGTACGGGTGTTTCGCGTCCCCGCGATTCACTGGCTGGCGATGCTCTATATCTCGTTCTTTCGGGGTACACCGCTACTCGTTCAGCTGTTCCTGCTCTACTACGGACTGCCGCAACTGTTCCCGATCTTCGTGGGGATGGATGCCTTTACCGCCGCCATCGTCGGTCTGACCCTGCACTTCGCCGCCTACATGGCCGAGTCGATCCGCGCAGCCATCCTCGGCATTCACAAAAGCCAGATGGAAGCGGCGCTCAGTATCGGCATGAGCCGTTATCAGGCGATGCAGCGGATCATCCTGCCGCAGGCAGCCCGTATCGCCACCCCGTCGCTGATGAACTACTTCATCGACATGATCAAGAGCACCTCGCTGGCCTTCACGCTGGGGGTGGCCGAGATAATGGGCAAGGCGCAAATGGAAGCCTCCTCTTCCTTCAAGTTCTTCGAGAGCTTTATGGCGGTGGCGCTGATCTACTGGGTGGTGGTGATCTTCTTTACCCGCTTGCAGCATCTGCTGGAAGTCCGTCTCAACCGTGCCTATTAAAGGAGGGCGTTCATGATCAAGCTAACCGGCCTCTCCAAGGCATATCACGGCAATCAGGTGCTCAACGGCATCGATCTGGAGGTCAAAAAGGGGGAAATTGTCGTCATCATCGGCCCCTCCGGCACCGGAAAATCGACCCTGTTGCGCTGCCTGAACCTGCTGGAGACCCCGGATGCGGGCACCCTGGCCATCGACGATCTCGAGCTCAATCTGGCCAAGGCCAGTGAACAGCAGGCGATCGAGCTGCGCAAGCGGGCCTCCTTCGTGTTCCAGAACTATGCCCTGTTTGCCAACAAGACGGCGCTCGACAACATCGCCGAAGGGCTGATCACCGTCTGGAAGCAGCCAAAAGCCGAGGCCCGTGCCACAGCGCTCGGCATCCTCAAGGACATTGGTCTTGCCGACAAGCAGGATGCCTATCCGGCGTCGCTCTCAGGCGGCCAACAGCAGCGGGTCGGCATTGGCCGCGCCATGGCGGCCCACTCCAAGGTGATCCTGTTTGACGAGCCCACCTCGGCCCTCGATCCCGAGTGGGTCGACGAGGTTTTGGGACTGATGAAAGAGTTGGCCCGCCAGCACCAGACCATGGTGGTGGTGACCCATGAGATTGAATTTGCTCGTGATGTTGCCGATCGGGTGATCTTCATGGAAGGGGGGCGGATCGTCGAGCAGGGCCCGCCGGATCAGATATTGGTCGATCCCAAGGATCCCCGTACCCGGGAGTTCTTGCGGAAAGTCCTTAAATAGCTCTCTCTTTGGCGGCCTGGCCGCCTTTTTTATTGAGGGATCCCTTGTTTAACCCCGGGTTGCCAGTATAATCCGGAGCCCTTGATCCTCTGGATCCTCACGCTCGGCAGTGGCCTTTTCAAGACCATGGCAGGATGAGAGGGAACGGCGGATTGACTAAAAGCCGAACTCTGTTTAGAATTCGGCCTCTTTTGCTAGTCGTCACACGCTATAGCTGGCGCGTCGGCTAAGTGTGACAATCAAAACTGTACAGAAATACGGAATCGAATCATGAAACGTACTTTTCAACCGTCCAACCTGAAGCGCAAGCGCTCTCACGGTTTCCGCGCCCGCATGGCAACTGCCAACGGTCGTAAAGTTCTGGCCGCTCGTCGTGCCAAGGGTCGTGCCCGTCTGGTAGTTTAATGCCTACCCAGCACACCTTCTCTCGGGAGTTACGTCTGTTAACTCCCGAACACTTCAAACGCGTTTTCGCCGAGCCTGTCCGGGCTGCTTCCCCGCAAATTACGCTTCTCGCCTGCCCCAATTCACTCGAACACTCTCGTCTTGGTCTCGCTGTGCCTAAAAAAGCACTCAAGCGTGCCGTCTGGCGTAACCGTGTCAAACGGGTGGTCCGGGAAAGTTTCCGCCTCAAACAACATCAGCTGCCCGCTATCGACATCGTGGTGATCGCCAAGGCCGGTGTGAAAGAGATGGATAACGAGGAACTGTTCAAGTTACTGGAAAAGCTATGGCGCACTCTGTCACGCCGTTGCAATGGGTAGCTATCAAACTGATACGCCTGTATCAGCTAATCATTAGCCCTCTGCTCGGGCCGCGCTGCCGTTTTACTCCAACTTGTTCCCAATTTGCGATAGAAGCCATCCGACTTCACGGTTTCATAAAAGGCGTTTGGTTAGCTAGCAAACGTCTATTAAAATGCCATCCCTTATCCGAGGGTGGTTATGACCCGGTTCCGCAACCAAAGCGAAGAAACTGAAGACTATGGAATCACAACGCAATCTACTCCTGATCGGTTTGCTGTTCGTGAGCTTTCTGCTCTGGCAACAGTGGGAGTCCGACAAGGCTCCGAAGCCGGCCCCGACTACCGTGGCCCAAACCGAACATTTCGTACCTGAAGCCGGTCAGACCGGTGATATTCCTCAGGTTTCCGAGCAAGCCAACGCGACTGCCGCACGCAAGCTGATCACCGTCTCCTCTGACGTGCTCAAGCTGACCCTGGATACCCAGGGTGGTGACGTCGTGTCTGCCGAACTGCTGTCTCACAAACTGGAAGAGGGCAAGGACCAACCGTTCGTGCTGCTGACCAGCAAGCCTGAGCACCTCTATATCGCCCAGAGCGGTCTGGTGGGTCGCAACGGTCCGGACAGTCAGGCCGAAGGTCGTCCTACCTATGAAGCCGCCCAGACCAGCTATCAGCTGGCCGATGGTCAGGATCAAGTCGTCGTTCCGATGACTTGGACCGACAGCAAGGGCGTGGTCTTCACCAAGGAGTTCATCCTCAAGCGTGGCGACTATGCCGTTGGCGTTGATTACAAGATCGACAACAAATCTGCCGAGCCGGTTCAGGTGCAGTTCTATGGTCAGCTGAAGCAGACCGTAGCAACGCCGAAGGATCAGGAAGGTCATGCCATGGTAGCCAGCGCTTACCGTGGTGGTGCCTTCTCCACTGAAGATACCCGCTACAAGAAGTACACCTTCGACGAGATGAAGGATGCCGACCTGAACAAGACCACCAAGGGTGGTTGGGTCGCCATGCTGCAACACTACTTCGTCTCTGCCTGGGCACCAAATGCCGACGATACCAACAGCTTCTACAGCCGTGTGATCCCGGGCAAAGGCCAAGCCATCATCGGTTACAAGGCGCCGCTGGTTGACGTGGCTGCCGGCCAACAGGCTGAAGTGACCAGCAAGCTGTGGGTCGGTCCCAAGCTGCAAGACCAGATGGCCAAGGTGGCTAACCACCTCGACCTGACCGTCGACTACGGCTGGCTGTGGTTCATCGCCCAACCGCTGCACTGGCTGCTGACCGTGTTCCACGGTTTCGTCCAGAACTGGGGTCTGGCCATCATCATGCTGACCCTGCTGGTACGCGGCATCATGTTCCCGCTGACCAAGGCCCAGTACACCTCCATGGCCAAGATGCGCATGCTGCAACCCAAGATTGCGGCCCTGCGCGAGCGCTTCGGCGATGACCGCCAGAAGATGTCTCAGGGCATGATGGAGCTGTACAAGAAGGAGAAGGTCAACCCGCTGGGTGGCTGCCTGCCGATCCTGGTTCAGATGCCGATCTTCATCGCCCTTTACTGGGCACTGATGGAGTCCGTTGAACTGCGTCACGCGCCGTTTGCCCTGTGGATCACTGACCTGTCAGTGAAGGACCCCTTCTTCGTGCTGCCAATCCTCATGGGTGCCTCCATGTGGTATCTGCAGAAGATGAGCCCGACCACCGTAACCGACCCGATGCAGCAGAAAGTGATGCAGTTCATGCCGATCATCTTCACTTTCATGTTCCTCTGGTTCCCGGCTGGCCTGACTCTCTACTGGCTGGTGAGCAACGTCATCTCCATCATCCAGCAGACCATCATCTATCGTCAGCTGGAGAAGAAAGGACTGCATTCACGCAGCTAATCTTCCCGTGATGACAAAAGAGGCGGCCTTCGGGCCGCCTTTTTTATTACAATGTCTCCCACTACGTTTTCCTATCAGCGAACAAACGAGCCAAGCAAGATGACAACAGATACGATCGTGGCCCAGGCCACCGCGCCAGGCCGTGGTGGCGTCGGCATAGTCCGGGTCTCCGGCCCCGCCGCCGAACAGGTCGCCGGGATAGTGCTCGGCAAGCTCCCGCGGGTGCGCTACGCCGAATATCTGCCGTTCAAGGATGAGCAAGGCCAGGTACTGGATCAGGGCATCGCCCTGCTGTTCAAAGCTCCCAACAGCTTCACCGGCGAGGATGTGCTGGAGCTGCAGGGCCACGGCGGCCCCGTCATCATGGACATGCTGATCCGCCGCATTCTGAAAATCGACGGCATCCGCCCTGCCCGCCCCGGCGAGTTCAGCGAGCGCGCCTTCATCAACGACAAGCTGGATCTGGCCCAGGCCGAAGCTATCGCTGACCTTATTGAAGCCTCCAGCGAACAGGCCGCCCGCAGCGCCATGCACTCCCTGCAGGGGCAGTTCTCCAGCAAAATCCAGCAACTGGTGGAGAGCCTGATCCGGCTGCGCATCTATGTGGAAGCGGCCATCGACTTCCCGGACGAGGAGATCGACTTCCTCTCCGACGGCAAGGTGGCGGGCGACCTCTACGCCATCATGTCCGAGCTGGACGACGTGCGCGGGGAAGCCAAACAGGGCGCCCTGCTGCGGGAAGGGATGAAGGTGGTGATCGCCGGTCGTCCCAACGCCGGCAAATCGAGCCTGCTAAATGCCCTGGCGGGCCGTGAGTCGGCCATCGTCACCGAGATTGCCGGTACCACCCGCGACGTGCTGCGCGAGCATATCCATCTCGATGGCATGCCGCTGCACATCATCGACACCGCTGGTCTGCGCGACACTCAGGACAAGGTGGAGCAGATCGGTATCGAGCGCGCCTGGGCCGAGATCGAACAGGCCGATCGGGTGCTGTTTATGGTGGATGGCACCACCACAGACGCGGTTGACCCGCGGGAGATCTGGCCGGAATTTGTTGATCGGTTGCCAAAAAACATCGGCCTCACCGTCATTCGCAACAAGGCCGACCTGACCGGAGAGGATCTGGCACCGAGCCAGGAGCAGGGCCACGCCGTCTACCGCATCTCAGCCAAGACAGAGCTGGGGCTGCCTGCCCTGCGCGAGCACCTGAAAGCCTGCATGGGCTTCCAGGGCAACACCGAAGGGGGCTTTATGGCCCGCCGCCGCCATCTGGATGCGCTGGAGCGTGCTGCCGAGCGGCTGCTGGTGGCCAAAGAGCAGCTGGAAGTGTTCGTGGCCGGCGAGCTGGTGGCTGAAGAGCTGCGCCTCGCGCAGGAGTCCCTCTCCGAGATCACCGGTGAATTCAGCTCCGACGATCTGCTGGGTCGTATCTTCTCCAGCTTCTGCATCGGCAAGTAATGTGGTGAAAAATCAGCAATAAAAAGCAGCCATAAAGAACATAAGACATTGTAAATATTGGACTTTGTTTTTACTGGCTGTTCTTACCTGATCTTGTTTCGTGAGAATTTACCCCGAGAGTACCCCGAAGTAACCTCTTGGGGTACTTTTGGGGGACACTCATGAAGATCAGCATCGAATTCCGCGAACCGGACGCCGAAGGCAAGCGCACTGCGCGCTTAACCTACTACGCCGGCTCCTACCTTGATCCCGCCACAGGCATCCGCAAGCACAAGCGCAGCAGAGAGCCCCTGGATCTCTTCCTGTACGACAAGCCGCGTACCCCGGCACAGCGGCTTCACAACAAAGAAACCCAGCGGGCAGCCGAAGCCATTCGCGCCAAGCGGCTCTTCGAATACGAGACCGGCAAACACCATCTGGATTTATCGAGCGCCCACAAGGCCAGCTTCTTTGAGTACTTCCAGGAAGTGACCGACCAAAAGGCGGCAGGCAGCAAGAGCAACTATTCCATCTGGGTGTCTACCCTCAAGCATTTGCGCCAGTACCATAAACTGCCTGATTTGACTTTCGAGGAGGTCGATCAGCTGTTCCTGGAGGGTTTTCGGCACTACCTGATGCACAAGGCCCGCACCAAAAGCGGCACGCCACTGAGCCGCAACACCCAAAGTGCCTACTTCAACAAGTTGAGGGCAGCCCTGAACCAAGCAGAGCAGGAGCGGCTGCTGATGGATAATCCGGTACGACGCGTCAAAGTCATCCAGGGGGAGAAGAACAAGCGGGTTTATCTGACCGAAGATGAGGTTCGGGCCATGGCCCAGGCTGAGTGCCGCTATGACGTTCTTAAGCGCGCCTTTCTGTTCTCTTGTTGCACTGGCTTGCGCTGGTCCGACATTCACAAGCTGACCTGGGCCGAGCTGGAGCCTTTCTATGGCCATTACCGTATCGTCTTCACCCAGAAAAAGACCAGCGGCCTGCAATACCTGGATTTGAATGACATGGCGATGCAGCTGATGGGGCGCTCAGGCAAGGCAACAGAGCGGATCTTCAAGGGCCTCAAGTACTCGGCTTGGCACAACATGGAGCTCACCCGGTGGGCGTTGCAGGCGGGTATAACCAAGAAGGTAACCTTCCACAGCGCGCGTCATACCTTCGCCGTCATCCAGCTTAACCGCGGCGTCGATATCTATGCCCTCTCCCGCTTGCTGGGACACAGTGAGCTGAGAACCACAGAGATCTATGCAGACATCCTTGAATCACGGCGTAGAGATGCCATGCTCGATTTTCCCAACGTATTGGAGTGATAGAAGCACCCTCGACGAGATCATGGCCAGGAAGAGCCAACAAATAGGCCAGCGCGACCATGCGCTGGCCTAGATTATCTTAGATAATATAGATCGGATTTCAGGATCGCCCTGCAGCCCAAGCGGTAACTGGGTTTCACTGAATTGGCTTGTGACCGTTATCGTGAACTTTGTGACCACTTTCGTGATAGTTTGTGACCGTTATCGTGATAGTGCAGGCCGGCCGATGGTAAACCGCCCCTTGGCATGTTCGCAGATAGACCAGCCCAAAGCAGTCAGCTCATCCAATGCCTTACGAACTCTTGATTGCCGCTTGCGATGGGTGGCCGTGCTGACCTCATCGGGAAAGGCATAAGCGACCAAGGTGTCTAACTGCACTGCCCTTTTCTGACCACAATCCACCCAGGCACATAGCCGCTGATGCAACAACCGAGCGATGCTGCCATTCAAGTGCCGAACTTCTGTCATGTCGATACGAACATGGCGACCATTACCCATAATGGCGTAGGTCAGCAAGGGATTAAGCGCCAAAAAAAGTCCATCAGTCTGAGTGTCACTGACATAGTTCGCCAATAAGCGAAAGCCGCTACGCTGGCCAGCCACCTTTGCGATCACCGACACCTTCCACAATCGCTCGATACAGCAACGTACAGTATTGGTATCCCGAGGATTGGCGTATCCAACCTCCTTGGCCAGTTTGCGCAGGCTGCTTCTGACCACCAATACCCTTTGCTGGTTGGCAGCCCAACGAAGATCCAGAAGATCTCGCAATATCGCCCCAGTTTCGCTCACCGCAACTGGCTCAATCTCGTTACTTTGTGACTCAAGTCCAGCCAGGGCAACCAACCCCTGAAGCACACGGAGGTCATCTGCACCCAGCGGCTCAGGCCCGGAGAACTCGATCTGATTGCCACCACCGAAACGGTAAATCACCTCCAGCTTGTCACGGCGGCGTTGGCCATGCGAGATCGCCCTAAACAACCCGGGTGCAAGACAGTGCATATGGTCATGCCTAGCATGAGTCAATTCAAAGCAAGACACGTTTGCCTCCCGCTCGGCGTGTTACGCCCAACCTAGCGGGAGCGGGATACAGCACGCCACCTTCCCCCCGCACCAACCAGCGCTCCGGTAGTGGCGGCCCATAATTACTTTTGCTTACCCCAAACCGCACGTGAAGCTTGCTCTTCTCTGCCGATACTCCCAGCTGCTGCGCCTCTTTCTTGGTCATAGTGGCGAGGTAGCCCTGCCAGCGCACATTGTCTACCAGCACCGACGAACCACGGCTTGCCTGCTGCAGATCGCCAACTTCTTGGAATACTGCGGATTTGCTGGTGTGGTGTACAAACAACACAGCGCATCCCAGCCTCATGGCCAGCCGCTCCAACTGACCCAGTACCTGCGTCATGGCACAGGCCGCGTTCTCGTCGGCATCGTGGAAGCGCCTCAAAGTATCGATGACAATCAACCTCACCCCTTCAGCCCATATAGCAATCGCTTCCCACCAATGGCTATCCAGCACATTCGGACTGGAGCCCTGCAGCGGTATAAGACGAAGGTTTCGTTCGACGTTGGCACGAAGTTCAGCATCAAGACCTCCGCCCAAGGCAAACAAGCGCTGGTGCAGTACAGGCCAAGGGTCCTCAGCAGGCAGGTAGAGCACGGTTCCCCTGCCCAGCTTGCCAAGTCCAATCCAATCCGGCCCACCGGCGATCTGCATTGCCAGTTGCAATGCCAACATCGATTTGCCCACCCCTCCCGGTGACACCAACGCACCAACGCAGCCAACAGGCAGCCCCGGTAGGACAAAATCGAGGGGTTTCGGAGGTTCAATAAAAGCCGACCGGAGATCCCGGGGGCAGAGAGATGTAATCAGATCCTGTGTCATACCCACCTCACAACCGCCCATGGCTAGCTTGCCGCACACGCTTGGTTACATGCTCAGTGAGTTCGGCGTCTGGTGAAATGCGGTGGGAGAGCAGCCAGTCCAGCAGCTCAACGCGCTTGAAGTAGATCTTTTTGCCTTGTGGCTTGTAATGCGGCAGACGCTTTTCACTGGTCAGCCGGTACACATAGCAGACAGAAACCCCCAGCAACTCAGCGCACTCCTCGGCAGAAAGCACCTCTTTTTGCGCCTGTCCTTGCTGGATTACCAACTGCTTAAGCTCATAAAGCTCTTTCAGGATTGCCCCATTCGGATCACTGAAAACTGACGAATTTTGTTCGCGCATGCAGATTGTCTCCTAGTTACAAACATCAGCATGCAAGAGCGTACCGGGGACCTAACGAAATCCAGACCGCTGTAAGTGCCCGTTTTGGGCACTTACAGCGTTTTCTGGAAAATTTTCGGATGTGAAATTTAAGATGGGAACAGGAAGGGGGGTTGGTAGAGCCAAATGACATTTGGGCGAGAGACCGCCAGTAAAGTCATTAGGCTCCACTAGGTTGGCTATCCCAAGCCAACCACAGGCTCAGCGATGGTTCATTTCTTTGATCCAATCGGCCACGCTATCAGGGTCGGCAAGCAGCTGGGCGAGCGGCAGATGATTGGAGCAGATCTCAAGCTGATGACATTTGTCACTTTGCTGCCAGTCAGGTTGATGAGCAGGCCAGCTAACCTGCTTGAGCAGATCCCAGAGGTGGTTATCACTATCCTGCAGGCAACGGTACAGATTTACTTCAACCACGGCGTTGCCAGACAGTTGCAAAGGATCAGGCTGACCCTTCGTATGTGCACGCAAGGCTGAGTTTTGACGGAAATCATCATCGATATAGAGGCGAAAAATCAGCGTCTTATCACCTTGCAGAGCCTTATCGCCATTCCTGTCCCGGTAAGCGTGATTCGATGCAAACAGTGGCAGATAGTCCCATGCCCAGCTGCTGGAAGGGCGGGTTCCTGAGCGGCAGGGGCGGCTATTTTCGCTGGGCTCCCAATACCAGAACTCGGCGTCCAGCGCCTGACTGGCGATCTGATCGAATAGCGGGAGGATACGCTGGTAGAAACCGGCTGCGAGTCGGTGAGCTTGTTGCAGTTGGGTCACCAGCTGGGTGGTCTGTTCAAGATCGTGTGGCATGACGGCATCCTTAGCCAGAGTCAGTGATTCAAAAAAGAGAAATCGGGGCGAGATAGGTGGAATGTCCCGGCATAATCGAGCAGAGCAGCCCAACCAGTAGGCTCAGCGGGTGGGGTAATTTGCCGTTCTGACATCACCCCGCAATCCAGATCCAGCCGCCCTGCGTAGGCAAACAACGGCGCCCATTCAGGTACCACCGGGGCCATGCCAAACAGCTCAAACGCCTGCAGCCACTCATCGCGGATGGCGCGATCCTGACGGCAGGATTCAAACTCGGAGGCAGTTTGCAGATAGCGGCGCAGTGGCTCCCATTCACGCAAGGTCATCTGGACAAAGCGCTTCGGCAGATCGGGGGGAGACAGCGGAGCGACAGGGATATTGCCAAGTGCCACGTAATAGAGCCGGTCTTCATAGTCATCAAACTCGGCTTCACTGACCACAGCATTGACCTGCGCCAGCCACTGCTCCCGATACTGGTCGCCACCGAACGGGGGCTTCACCTCGATAACCACCAGCGTGTCGTCAAAGTGGAGCAGCACATCGGGCTCGACATAACGGCGATCCTGCAGCGATACCAGTTTTGGCCACAGCTCCAGCCGTTGAAAGCTGGCCGGGTCTAGCGGATTGTCACCGAGTAGAAAGTGCAGCACGGCCCCCAGAGTACCGTCCGAGAGGTGGGGCAGACGGCCAAAGAAAGTGGCAGTTAGCAGATCTTCGCTGCCTTTAAACAGGTCGCGCCAGCGCAGGGATTCCCCTTCCCGCTCGATACGCCCAGCCTTGCCATGCAGGATTGCATGTAGCATCGCAACTCCTTGTAATATTGATATTTCAAGCAGGCTCTCACTTAGCTGAAGAGCCTTCGAGATCCTGCTTTGATATCCACTCGACTACCACTCTATCCATCACAAAATGGGGTAAAAATGTTTGACTGAAAGAGGGCGTCTCTTTAAGGTTTCCCGCAACATGACCCCGGCCTCTTGGTTGCTTTGCAACTTACGCCGGGGTTGTTTTTTTGAATCTGTCTTTGTGTCGGCATACACGCCTTATTACTTCGCCATACAGCCAGTCGGTTGCTAATCATCGGGGTAACCGTTACACTTTGCGCATCTCATCTACCAGCCTTTGGCGTCAGCGTAGAAGGAGTTACGGCCCCGTCCTCTCCGGAGGGCGCGGCCAGCTTAATTCCCTCCCCTAGCAGTCAATAACTCCCATACCGTTCCCAGCGCTTGTTGTACTTGCGCCGTTCGTGCTCATGTTCGATGAAAAATGCCGTCCACGGCAGGATGTATTCTCCTCGATCATCCAGCACGACTAGGTAGCCTTCCGCTTCAAACCAGATATGGATGCGTTGTTGCTTGCCACGAGGCTCAGCCCACACCTTCAGCTCAGGATCGCTATCATTCTCGATGATGGGTTTGGGCCAGCGGATGCGTTCGCATCGACGTAAATCGGGTTCTCGCTCTGCTTCAACTTCTCCAGTTGAAATCATGTGCCAGAAGGTCGCTGATTTCCCGGCATATTCAGGATGACGTTTCAGACCAAGACGCTTGCCTCTGAACTCGGGTTTGTTGAGTACAAAGTCTTGTTCGAAGGCCGCATAAACAGCAGAGAAAAAACGCCCCCAATCACCGCCAGAGGCGGTCATCAGAATGAGGTCAGGTAGCCATATAGGTTGCATCACCATCCACCCCTGCTGCACCAGACCATCAGATTGAACTTGCTCTCTCGCAGAAGGGTATTGTGTGTCAGCTTGTAACCACTTCGTTGCCGTATTCTTTCAATCAACGCCAGCTTGGCTTGGCTGCTGGTCAACCCTCGATGCAGATAGCTCAGGGCTCCGATCAAAAGATCCGCAACTTGCAGCAACTCGGCTTCATGAGAGTGGATCCGCTGCACCCGATGAATGATTTTCTTCGAGTAGTCATACGTGTTATTGCACAAAACATCATGCAACTTGCTGATCTTCTCATGCCCCAAGGTATCCTTGATATCGATATAGACTCGATAGCCATTCTGCGGCTCAAAGATCGTCTTCAACATGACGAAATACATTTTGTAGTACCAGTCGTCATGACTCTGCCCAAACGCTTCATGATTTAGCTGTGATTTATCCGGGATAACCAGACCACGAAAGTGAAGGTCATCATCATCGAAAAAGTAATCCAGCAGGTCACGATAGAAGGCGAGTTTCGACTGACTAACCTTGGTCCACTTCACCTCGAAATCCGGCGCCAACCCATGCTTTTGCTTGATCTCCCGCAAGCGACGCACGATCTCGTGGCGCTTATCCAGCGGACACCATACAGCCCCAAGCACCATGGCCGATTGACCATCGTTCTCCAGATGGCAGGACTCATCACAATAGACATTAAATATGCGGCTCATCAGGCAAGGGCTCCTTCCACCAGCGACTCGGCCAAGGCAAGTTGGGTCTGCTGGCTGGTTTGCAGGCGGGATTTAAGTTGATCGCAGAGTGTCGTCAGTTCATCGACTTTAGCTACTATCAATTTTTGTACCGCAGTAGGAGGTAGAGGAATTGAATATTCATTCAGTTTTGCACCAACAAAATGCTTAATTGTTGCTCCTGTAAAATACTGTTCTAAGGTTCCCGTAGCAGCATCATTAGTTAAACAAATTTGTAAATACTCTGCCATTACCCCTTGATAAGGCCTTGCTCGGTGCAGTGCTTTTTGAAAATACATTTCCTTATTATGATGCTTCCAAATAGCACATCTTCCAGGTTCACCACCTTCACATATCAATAAATCACCATACCTAAGAGCTAGCTCATCTTTTTCATTATCATCGATTTTCATTTGTTTTATATCATCAAGCTCAATCAGATCCCACTGCACATTTGTATTTCTTAAATATGGCAATTCATTGCCAATATTTTTTGCATTATCGAGCATTTTTCCAAGGCGAGAGTGTGCAACTTGGCTAAATCTAACCCATTCCCAACCTATTGGTAGCTCAAATAGCTGTTCCTCCGCCCGAATCATCGGCAGCGGTTTCTCTTTTTTGATTTTCTTCTCTTTGACCAGCAGCGCCTTTTCGGCAGCGATGCGTTCCAGCAGGGCGGAGGCGGGTTCATCGCTTGGGTCTTGCGGTACCAGCTTACCCATTACTGCCAGTTGCAGGATGGTCTGTTTCAAGGCGTCGATGCTGGCCTCAGTGGTAAAGAGGGTATCGAAATGAGTGCTTAGCCGCGCCCAGTTTTGCGCCAACTCGTCGGCATCGCAGGAGTCTGTCAGTGTGGCGAGCAGGGTCTCCACCAGCGTCTGATGGGCCGCCAACTGCGATTCGCTGCACTGCTCCAACTGGTCGCAGAGGGCCATAAGCTCATCCACTTTGGCAACGATGCGGTGCTGTTCTGCAAATGGCGGAATTGGCAATGGATAGAATGAGAAAAAGTCCTTGGCAAGTCGCTTTTGACCTGCGGTTCCGGTCATTCCTGCCTCACCTTTTTTGAGATATATAGGCGATTTTATATTTAATAATATAAAGAATGCTGAAACATAATCTGTATATGGTCTAGCTATATGAAGCTCTGTCGTTCCTGCACCTATTCCATTAGTTAAACCACGAAAAACTGCAGCCTTACTATTCTCAAAGCATGGTGTTATTTTTGCTATGCCAATATCCCCATTAGAAAAATGGGTAAAACCTTTCTTTATCTCGCCCCACTTCCTTGCTTCAAATTCATGCTGCCCGTTATATGCGGTGCTGATTAAAGACATGGGTACAAATGATGCGTCAACAGTATCATCGCTTTCATTACGTGGATTGATCTCTGCGATCTCTGCAAGCATTGACCACACCCACCCATCCGGTAATTCAAACGGCTTCTCTTCCTCACCAATTTCTGGCAAGGCTTTGGGCTTTTTAATCTTGCCCTCTTTCACCAGCCGCGTCTTTTCGGCGGCGATCCGTTCCAACAGCACGGAGGCCGGTTCATCGCTGGGGTCTTGCGGCACCAATTTACCGCGCACGGCCAGCTCTAGGGAAGGTGCGAATAAGCGGGGAAATTCTTCTCGGCTGACT
>NZ_JRJY01000112.1:0-2798 GCF_000801015.1 Aeromonas sp. ZOR0001
ACAAACATGATCTCATATCAGGGACTTGTTCGCACCTTCCCTAGAGCTGCAGCTGTCGAATATCCTAGCCCTCTGAGAGCCTCTAACATCGCACCAGCTTTTGGGGGGGCGTATCGAACTCTTTGCATCATTCGGGATGATCCTCCCGCGTAAAAGGGAACAAAATCGCCTTCTTGTGCTCGCTAGATAGCTTTTGCAAGGCCTGAAATTCAATCTGACGAATACGTTCACGAGTAACCCCAAAAATCTTGCCTACCTCCTCTAAAGTCATCTCATCAGCGCCCTTCAAGCCAAAGCGATATATAATGACTAATCGCGATCTATCATCTAGGTAATCTAACATTTCATATAGAGTCGAACACAGGGAGCTGTTTTCAACATATTTCATTGGTGATGGGATATACCCATCCTTTAGGGTGCAGAGTCTTGACTGACATCTATTCATATCAATCTCATCGAGAGACTCAACGTCATCGAACATCGATAAAATAAGCCACGTTTTGGAAAGTGGTATACCGAGTCGCCGAGACGTTTCTATATCACGCTCGGCTCGCCCTAATCGCAGTTCAAGCTCTTTACGCTCCCGTATGATTTGCCAAGCTGTCTGTTGAATATGAACTGGAGCTCTGACGAGCCTCGTTTTATCGGCTATAGCGCGAGTGACATTCTGACGAATCCACCAAGAGGCGTAAGTTGAGAAGCGAAAGCCTTTACGCCAATCGAATCGTTCCACTGCCTTAATGAGGCCTATGTTTGCCTCTTGAATAAGATCGTCCAATGGAAGACCGGACCATGTATGCTTCTTGGCAATAGATAGCGCCAATCTTAGGTTGCATTGAATCATGCGTTCCCGAGCTAGAGAGTGTCGTTCAACTGCATCGATAAAACCTTTAGCAATAGGCTCATTTTTGGCTATTTCGGCTAGCTCAAATAGAAGTACATTAGTCAATTTTACAGAGGATAGTGCCTCTTTGGTGCGTTGGAAGTCACCAATAGCACTGCGAACTATTGCTATAGCAGAAACTAACCCCACAGGAAAATAAGCATCTTCCTTCTCTTCATTTTCCTCAACATGATAATTTTCATAGTCAATATCTACCGAAGGAACAAACTCTTCCTCAGCTTCCAGCTCTAATAGCAACTCAGGTTCTTCGCTGAACAATTTGGCATCTATTTCACCAAGAGCCACTTTTTCAGCGAACGAAAATAGAGCTGACATTCCTTTTGGCCATTGAGCTAGGGCTGATAACGCATCATCCCAAGCCTCTTCCATCTCACGACTTAAAACGATCTCTTCTTCTGCATTAAGAAGCCGCCCCCCAATATCCTTAAAGTAGAGTCTGGATGGCTCATTGAGTCCCGAGGCAAGTCCTCGAATAAACTCAACCGCATTATCCAAATGAACTCTTTCCTCAAAAGATGCATTATCAAGAGAAATATCATTGATACAAACTTCATTCTGCTCATCGACAACCACACCAAGGTCACCCAGTGCAATATTAATATGCCTTTCAAACTCTTCATTGCGAGTCCCATCAGCATTTGAGCAGAGTTCCACAAGCACATCTCCAGAAATACAGCCCTCACGCATTGCTGAAAGAAGGGTGGTCATCAAAGCATCATCGACGCCAACTTGTTCCACAAGAGCTGTTCTTTCTGGTAAGTAGAGATCTACATCATCCCAATCGTCATCAAGGTCCCGTGCCTTGTGTTGACCTATTGCTGCGTGAATGTTGTTAGCTACTAGTTTGACAAAATCATCACCCACAGGAGTTACTACCGTTGGCTCAACTACCCAGCCATCGTCAAAATCAACATCCAAGGGGGCGTCATCAAGAGAAAGAAGACCATTTTCTGAAATCTGCAACATTGTTGTATCGGTTTGAGAGAACTCGGGACGGCTTGGTTCCATCACATCAGCCAAAGAGTCATCTTTCTCCAATGACTTGTCGTCAGATAAATTCCCGACATTCTCGGAGATATGCTTTTGGTATGTGGCAACAACGACATCAGATCCAAAAGGACCAGGAGTGGCTCTGTGTAACGCCTCCACCAACATCTCAACGAGTTCCGAGCAGTTGGCTCGCCTAGCATAAGCCAGTGCATCCATCCCTTTAGAATCGAAGAGCATTGGATTTGCCCCTGCATCAAGCAGCAACCTAACAGCACCCTTGTTATTCCGGGTCGTAGCAAGAATCAAGGGGGTTGAACCTTTGCGATCTTGAGCATTCAAGTCATCCCCCCGAAGAATGTGGAATCTGAGCGCAGTCTCAGCGCCAGAGATAGCAGCGAGACGCAAGAGCGGATTGAGTTTTCCCAATATAGAATTCCAAAAGGGGAGTGTTTCGAACGAGGATATTGATATTCAAAAGTAAATTGTCATTAACAAGACCGATGGGTCAAGTAAAAGCAGACTCTGTGATGAGATATGGTGACGCAGATCAAACTAGCGTTTGAATCTGAAATGTAATCAACCGCCATATCGACCCTAGGATTGACCGAAGTCTTGTACAAGCTGCTCACGGCCAACTGCGGGTCGATGTCGATTACATATCCCTCAGCGAAGGACGGCAGGCTATCATTGCCAGTGACTATGCCATGCAAAATAGCAAGCTCCGAAGCCCGGATTTGCGCGAGAGTTAAGGGACTTAAGGTGTTCCCAGAATAAAAACATGGCTACAGGAAGGCTAGCCCCGTTTGTACCTACTTACTTGCTCAAGAAAGTAGCTGCTCAGCTCACCCTTATGCTGACTTGCTTCGCTTTCTGCGCTGGCCAAGTGACCGTTGCGCTCCTTCCA
>NZ_JRJY01000124.1:0-33911 GCF_000801015.1 Aeromonas sp. ZOR0001
ATTTGAACCGACGACCTTCGGGTTATGAGCCCGACGAGCTACCGGGCTGCTCCACCCCGCGTCCGAATTTTTTTCTCGAAGTGGCCGAGCAGTAGCCAGTTCGATTTCTCTTTTCCCACCAACCGGTTACACCGGCTTGACTGGTCAGGATCTCAGATGGTTGCGGGGGCCAGATTTGAACTGACGACCTTCGGGTTATGAGCCCGACGAGCTACCGGGCTGCTCCACCCCGCGTCTGAGGTCGCCAATAATAGGCGCCAGCGCACAGATTGCAAGTAAATATCTCAAAAAAAGTTTATTCGTAGATTAATCGGACAAATAGTGCGGTCATTAGCAGCATCATGCTGTTTTTTCAGGCAATCGAGTCCTTGCCAGGCATCCGGCACTACACTCAATAAGGTGAACACTCCTCATTTTGGGTAGGTAGAATATGCGCATCTCCGCCGGTCACTGCCGTCAGTTGGGGGCCACACCCGACAGTCACGGCGTCAACTTCGCGATCTGGGCACGCCTCGCCAGCCGGGTCGAACTACTGCTCTTCGCAAGCGCAGACGATGCGACCCCCGAGGTGATCCCCCTCTCCCCGCGCCTAAACCGCACCGCCTACTACTGGCATATCCATGTGGAGGGGATCTCGGTCGGGCAGCGTTACGCCTATCGCATTCAGGGCCCGTGGCGCCCATATGGCGGCACCCGCTTCGATGCCGAGAAGGTGTTGCTCGACCCTTACGGCCGCAGCATCGAGCTTGGCGCCAATTACGATCGATGGGCGGCGGCCCGTCCAGGCAGCAATCTGGCTTGTTGTGCCAAGAACAAGGTGGTCGATACTCGCCACTACGACTGGGAAGGAGACAAACTGCCCGCTCACTCCCTCTCCCGCTCGGTGATCTACGAGCTGCATCTGGGGGGCTTTACCAAGTCCCCGAGCTCCGGGGTCGATCCGGCGCTGCGTGGCACCTATCTTGGGCTGATTGAGAAGATCCCCTATCTGCAATCTCTCGGTGTCACCGCCATCGAGCTGCTGCCGGTGTTCCAGTTCGATCCTCAGGATGCGCCCAAAGGACTCTCCAACTACTGGGGTTACAGCCCCATGTCCTTTTTCGCCCCCCACGCCCAATACGCCTGTGGCGATGATCCGCTGACCGAATTTCGCGACATGGTCAAGGCGCTGCACAAGGCCAATATCGAGGTGATCTTGGACGTGGTTTACAACCACACCGCCGAGGGGGGTGATGATGGCCCCACCTTCTCGTTTCGCGGCATCGACAACGAGGCCTACTACATCCTCGACAACAACCAGAAGGACACCAACTATTCGGGCTGCGGCAACACCTTCAACGGCGCCCATCCGGTGGTGCTGCGGATGATCATGGACAGCCTCCACTTCTGGCGTCAGGAGATGCACGTCGATGGCTTCCGCTTCGATCTGGCGGCCATTCTGTCGCGGGACGAGTCGGGTCAGCCGCAGGCCAATGCGCCGACCCTGCGCACTATAGATACCGACCCCAACATCGCCGACATCAAGCTGATTGCCGAAGCCTGGGACGCGGGGGGGCTCTATCAGGTAGGGTCACTGGCCGGCGCCCGCTGGCGTGAGTGGAACGGCCAGTTCCGGGATGATGTGCGCCGCTTTCTGCGCGGGGATGACAACAGCGTCACCGCCTTTGTCGAACGGCTCTGCGGCAGTCCCGACATCTACCACTATCACCACGCCGATCCCGAGAAAAGCATCAACTTCGTTACCTGCCACGACGGTTTTACCCTGTGGGACTGGGCCAGTTACAACAGCAAGCACAACGAGGCCAACGGGGAGGAGAACCGTGACGGCTGCGATCACAACTTCAGCTGGAACCACGGCCATGAAGGGGTAACGGAAGATCCCCAGATCAACGCCCTGCGGATGCGCCAGGCCAAAAACATGATGGTAGCGACCCTGCTCTCGGTGGGATCCCCCATGCTGCTAATGGGAGACGAGCTGCTGCGCACCCAGCGGGGCAACAACAACGGCTACTGCCAGGACAATGCCACCTGCTGGATGAACTGGCTGCCCAATGCCCGCAGTCAGGAGATGTTCCGCTTTATGAAGGAGCTGATCCAGTACCGCAAACACCTGTTTCAGCGCCCGGAACAGGAGAGCATGCCGCTGTCACTGACCGAGATCCTGCGCCACAGCGAGATCTGCTGGCATGGGGTAAACGCCGGGCAACCGGATTTCAGCCCCCACTCCCACGCCATCGCCATGTCGGCGCTGTCGAGCGAGACCAAGCTGGCGCTCTATGTGCTGTTCAACGCCTACTGGGAGCCCCTCACCTTCAACCTGCCGAGCCCCCCCAAGGGGGTCGGCGGCTACTGGCGGCGGATCCTCGATACCGCCCTCCCCTCGCCGCAAGATATCTGCACCTTCGGCATGCCGCTGGAGGGATTGACCCGGGAGTATCTCGCCCAGCCGCGCAGCAGTTGCCTCTTTATCTGCGGGGCAGACGATTTCTATTGATCGATAGCTGCTAATTGATTGCTGTGAATTGATAGTTGCGATTCCTGCAAGCCAGATATGCAAAAGCCCCGAGTGTTGGCTCGGGGCTTTCTCTTTTCAGCGCCAGTGTCAGATCAGTTGGTGCAACACACTGGTAGCGGCAATCTGGGCGATCAGCAGGCCACACAGGGAGGTGGAGACCACCACTGGCGCGGTATCACGCTGCAAATAGAGCGGGCTGAACCAGAGCAGCAGAGAGGCCACCAGCAGCGCTGCCTGGGTCACCACCGCCGGGATCAGGGCATCGAGATTGGCCTCACCCCCTTGCCAGCCCACCAGCACTGCCAGCCAGACAAGGCTGGCCATCGCCCCCACCAGACCGGCCAGCGGCAACAGGGTATTGAATGCCTTGAGACGATGACGGGCCCGCAGCAGCATCAGGTGGGCAAAGGCCGCCCCCAGCATCGCCATCTGCAGCAGACCGCTCACCCAGCCCTGCAGTTGCAGCAGCCCGATGCCATAGAGAGCGAGCGGCAACGCCGGTAGCCAGAGCAGTGTCGAGGGGACTGAACGCTTGCCCTCCAGCCGTGACTGGGCCAGCGACAAGCCAACCCCGAGCACCAGTGCGGCCCCACCACTCCAGATGAGCCAGCTGGCCACCTTGGCCTCTACCGCCAACATCAGAGAGAGCGCGGTAATAACCCAGATGGAGAAGAGCTGCTGACTGATGCGCGAGCGCTGGCCAGGGCAGATATCACCGCGCCACAGCACGATACCGAGGGAGATCAGGGCGCCAAGCGCCATCAATCCGGTAAGGGGAAAGAGCCAAAAAGGGAGTTGGACGAACACGATGCCTCCAGCAGTAAAGATTCGAGGTGCGCCACCGGGGCGCCAGAGAGGGGCGAGTATACCCAAACCGAGGGCTATCCCCAATCGTGACAAACAATCGTGGGCAAACAATCCGGGGCAATTTGCTGCCAGCAGAGCCCACCTTGAGGGGCGCACTGCTGGCAGCCATATCCATAGTGACGGGATGCAGCGCTGGCGTTAGCCCTGACCGCGGGCCAGCGCCACCACCCGGGCAAACATCTGGCGGATCACCGGCGGAATATGCTCGGCGCCGAGCCGCTCCGCCTCTTCCACCACCGCCAGCGCCATTCCCGGCTTGCTGCGGTGATGGATCGCCTTGTTGATGATGTGACTGGCGCTCCACATGGCGCGCCCGCCCACCCCCGCCTCGCGGCGAAACACAGCTTCAAAACCGTTGTGATAGAGGTAGTGCTCGATGTCGGCGGCAGGGAGCTGGGTCAGTCGGTCCCGTTCCCGCTCTCCCTTGAGCTGGCCCCGGGCCGAGGTGGCATACTTGAGCCCCGCCTCGTCGCCATCGGTCAACAGGTGCCACTCGATGCCAAAATCCCGCGCCACCTTGATGAGCGGCGACTGGCCGCACTGGGCAAACTCGATGATCCGCACCCCTTCGGCCCGCAGACTGTAACCGCAGATCTGCGCCAGCTCGGAGAGCAGCCAGATCTCGGTCTCCCCCTCCACCAGCAGCCAGCAACGGGCAAACAGCGACATGGGGCGGTTGATCCGCACGTGGAAGGCGATCTTGCGCAGATCGTCGCTGCTGTAACGCTCGCCCCCCAGCTGGTGACAGAGGATATCCTGCTGACGGCGTACCAGCCGCCGCACCTGATTGAGTGGCAGGGAGGAGAGCAAGTCCCCCGAGTTGGTGGTGAGCAGCTTCTGGCCCGGCAATTGTTCCAGCAGCCCCCACGCCAGCGCCAGCATGGTCGGATGCAGCCGGCTCTCAGGATCCTCCAGGATCATGATGGGACGGGCCCCCTCCTCCAGCTCGCGGTTGCCACGCGCTTGCAGCAGGGTAGCCGCCATCCCCGCCATCGCCAGCTGCAGCGCGCGGTTATCGGCGCGGCGCAGCAGGGTATGCAGGTTGCCAGGATTGCGCAATGTCATGGGGCGATTGATGATGTCGCGCTGACTGCGCGGCTTGTTCTTGATGGGGGCCAGAGCGTTGAAGTAGTGATCCATCAGCTGGCGCACCGCCTGCAACGCCTCTTTGAGCTCCGGTTCGCCGATCCGCTGGGGTTCGTCGATCAGCTTGTCCGCCAGCTCGCTCAGGCGATGCTCGGAGAGATCTCCCCACTGCAATGTCTCCACCCCGTTGCGAGCGGTACGGGCGTCCCGCAACCGGAACACCGGGTTCATGGTGATGAGCATGCAGACAAGCTCGTGGGTATTGGCGATGGGCAAGCTCTTGCCTACCCCGTCGAGAAAGTCGTGAATGGTGAGCACAGAGCCATCCGCCTGCATCTCGGCGCTGGCGCGATAGTGAATGCGGTGGAATTTGTCCTTGTGCAGCACCCAGGAGGGGCAAAGACGGGCCAGCCGACGGGAGTGCTGACACATCTGGGGTCTGTGCTCACTGAAAGTGAGCACCAGTTGCAGGTGGCGCGCCGGGGCCAATTCGGGATCTTCCGGTTGGTGAAAATCCTCGGCGGTGAACTGATAGGGCTCGGCATCCTGCCCCAGCAGACACCAGAGGGCGCGCAGCAGGCTCGATTTGCCCCAGGTATTCTCACCGATCAGCACTGTGGTCTGATCCAGCCCGAGCGACAGGCGATTTATACCGCGAAAACCTTTGACTTCAATACGTTCCAGAAACATCCAGCCATGTCCACATCATTGTGATGGGGCAATAGTGGCAAAGTTACCGGAAAAATCCTATCGCAGGCGGGGCTTTTTCAACGTGAACTGTGAGGCACTGCAGGTTCGGGAGGGGTAACAACAGCGGTGCGATCTTGCGGGGCATTCCAGTGGCTGAACCAGAGATGACGGGTACGGATTTGACGTTTGCGATAATTCAATGGGCATTCCTTTCAATGGATAAGTGGTAGAGAGTACACCTCTTTTGCCCAAAGTCTCAGGGTTATCTGTGACGAGAAGATGACAATTGCGCCCGCCACTGCCCCGGCGTCAAACCAAACGCCTCGCGAAAACGATTGCCGAAATGGGCCTGGGAAGAGAAGCCACACTGACTGGCAATACTGGCCAGCGGCTCGGGGCCAGCCAACAACTGCTTGGCCCGTTTGAGTCGCAGCCCCAGCAGATAGCGGTGGGGTGGGCAGCCGAGACTCTGGCCAAACATCCGGGCAAAGTGATACTCGCTCAGCCCCGCCTGCTGGGCCAGCTCTGCCAGCGTGACCGAATCGGCCAGATGGGCCTGCAGATACTCCTGCACCCGCTTGATCACCACGGGCGCCAGCCCGCCGCGCAGAGGCGGCAGACCGGGAGCCTCCTCGGTGTGGTGGCGATAGGCGTGGAGGATCAACATCCAGGCGCCGTGGGAGAGTGCCAGCCGATCGACCCCGTGCTGCCACTGCAGTTGCATCAACTGGCGCTGCACCAGTCCGGCCGCCTGCGGATCGTCGATAAAGGTCTTGTCCACCAGTTGCAGGTGGCGCCCCTCCTTGTCACACACCTCCTCGGCGATACGGGTGAGGTGAGTCGGGGTGAAGTAGATATGAAAGAAGCGAAACTCTTCGCGCACCAGCCACTCGGATCTGTGGTGATCCGGCATGATGCACACCTTGCCGGTGCCGCCGTGGCCACCCGGCCCATCGAGTCGCTCGGTCTGCTCGCCTCCTTGCAGATAGACGCTCAGGGTGTGGTGGCCCGGCTTGTGATAGCGGGTCTGGTCATAGCAGTTGCGCCAACTGGCGACGCCAAGCCCGGGTTCGAGCCAGCAGGCGTCCTCCAGCCGGGCGCCGGTGCTGACCAGTGCATCAAATACCCCTGCTGTTTTCATTCGCCCCTGCCGCCTGTTCCGGTTATGTGTACGGGTTATCCCGCTGCCATCCATCTTACCGACCGCGCCTGCAGATGACAGCGCAGGGCGATGAAAAACCGCAAGATGGTGCAATCCAGCCATCAGGGCTCGCCCCATAGTGGGTCATCTCTCCCTGACTCACCGGAACTGTGATGAATCTGATGCTCTATCTTGCCACCGTGCTTATCTGGGGCAGCACCTGGATTGCCATCGCCTGGCAACTTGGCCCCATCCCCATCGAGGTGTCGGTGCTCTACCGCTTCCTGCTGGCGGCGGTGGCACTGTTTGCACTGCTCGCCGCCAGCGGCCGCTTTCCGCGCCTGCCGTGGCATGGCCAGCGCTATGCGGCGCTGCTCGGTGCCCTGCTCTTTTCCACCAACTTTCTCTGCTTCTACCACGCCACACGCTATATCCCGAGCGGCATGTCGGCGGTGATCTTCGCCAGTGCCAGCATCTTCAACGGCCTCAACCTCTGGCTGTTCGAGCGCAAGCGCCCCACCCTGCGCTGGTTGCAAGGCTCCTTGCTGGGGCTCTTTGGCACCCTGTTACTGTTCTGGCCGGTGCTGGCGGATGCGCAACTGGGTGCAAACGGCTGGAAGGGGTTGCTGCTCGCCTGCGGCGGCACCCTCTGCTTTTCGCTGGGCAATCTGGTCTCGGCCCGGGGCCAGCGCCATGGCTACCACGTACTGCAACTGGTGCCCTGGGGCATGGTTTACGGCGTGGTGCTGTTGCTGGGCTGGGTCACATTGCTCGGGCAGCAACTGGTGGTGCCGACCGATGGCCACTATCTGGCGGCCATGGTCTACCTCGCCCTGTTTGGCTCGGTGATCGCTTTTACCGCCTACCTGACGCTGGTGGGGCGCATCGGGGCCAGCAAGGCCTCCTACGCCACCGTGCTCTTTCCGCTGGTGGCGCTTACCCTCTCCACCTTTTATGAAGGCTTTGTCTGGCAGCCGGTCTCGGTGGCCGGAGTGGTGATCAGCCTCATCGGCAATCTGGTGATCTTCGCGCCGCCCTTAAGCGAGTGGCGCATTCGACCGGCCAAGGCAGCAAACGACCCTTGCTCCTGAGCCAGTCAGCCCCTAAGGTAGCGCTGATCAATCTGTGACGATCCTGATGGCGATAAACAAGGGGGCGAGATGTTACTGGAAGGGCTGGAGACGCTGAGCCTGCTGGCAAGTGAAGGAACCATGGCCAAGGTGGCCAGTCGCCTCTATATCAGCCAGTCGGCGGTAAGCAAGCGGATTGCCCAGCTGGAGCAGCGCCTTGGCAAGAAGTTGATCGAGCCGGAGGGGCGCCAGATCCGCCTCACCCCGCAGGCCCACGAGCTGCTGGAACGAGTTGCCCCGAGTCTGGCCGAAATGAAGGGGGTGCTTGCCGATAGCCAGGATCTGGCGGATCAGAGCCCCCTCCCCATCGCCTGCTCCGAAACCCTGCTGGCGGGTTATCTCGCCCACTTTATGCGCGACTATCTGGAGCGCGATCCCCACCTTGCCCTCTCCACCCACCACACGCCGGTCATTCTGGCGCGGGTGCGCAGCGGTGATGCCCTGCTCGGCATCTGCGCCGGTCGGCTCCCTCCCGGCCATGGCCTAGGCGCCGATCTGCTGCTTGAGGAGCCCTTCTATCTGGTGGGCGAGGCGCAGCAGAGCCTGCCGCCAGCCAGCGCAGAAAGCAGGCGCAAGATCCTCACCATGGATCTGGAGAACCCCTCCAACCGCTACCTGCGCGAACCGCTGGCTGATTTGGGGCTGGAGCCCGCCATGGAGCTCGACTCCTATCTGGCGCTCATCGAACTCGCCAAGGCAGGTATTGGCCCTGTGCTTCTCCCCGCTGGCCTGCTGGGGCTGGTGGAAGAGCAGGGAGAAATGGCGCGTCCACTGCCCGGACTGGGCCGCCCCCTGCATCTGGTCTACCGGCTAAACAGCCTCAAGCGCGAGCGCATTGCCCGGCTGGTGAGCGCCCTGCACCAACACTTTCGCCACCGCAGCGACACGCCGAGCTAGCGCTGTAAAACACCAGATGTGACAACGGGGCCCTTGGGCCCCGTAAACATCCGATTTATCGCACACTCGCCGCGGCTCAGATCCAGGCAAACAGCTCCGGATACTGGCTCCACACCAGCTTGGCAGACATCAGCAAGGAGACGGTCACCAGCAGCGGCTTGATCAGCTTCACCCCTTTTTTCAGCACCATCTTGGAGCCAAAACGGGCGCCGATGAATTGCCCCAGCGCCATGCAGAAGCCGACACTCCACACCACCTTGCCACCGAGAGCAAAGAACAGCAGGGAGGCGATGTTGGAGGTGAAGTTGAGCAGCTTGGTATGGGCGGTGGCCCGCGCCATGCCAAAGCCTGCCAGCGCCACGAAACCGATAGCAAAGAATGAACCGGTTCCCGGCCCGAAGAAGCCGTCATAAAAGCCGACACCGCCCCCCACCAGCAGCGCAAACAGCATGGGAGTCAGACGGCGGGAGCTCTCGGCATCGCTTACCCGCGGCGAGAAGAAGAAGTAGCAGGCAAAGGCGATAAGCAGAAAAGGGAGCAGGCGCTCGAGAATGGCGGCGTCTATTGTCTGTACCGCCAGCGTGCCCACAGCGGCGCCGATAAAGGTGCAGATCACCGCAGGCCAGATCATGGCCCACTCCAGCAGCCCCTTGCGGGCATAGAACCAGGTGGCGGAGAAGGAGCCAAAACTGCTCTGCAGCTTGTTGGTACCGAGCACCAGCGCGGGCGGCATGCCGGTCGCCAGCAGAGCAGGCACTGTCAACAGGCCGCCGCCACCGGCGATGGCATCGATAAAGCCGGCGACAAGCGCCACACCGAACAGGGCAAACAGGGTAACCAGTTCCAATTCCATCCATAGACCTCACGAGAGTGGGTTGCCCGAAGTAGCAACCGGAGATAACCAAAACGACGTTGTGCGGGGGGCACAGGCTGTTCGCTATGCTAGCGGGCCACTGACCATGAATCTAACGAAACAGTGGCAGCCAATTGATTCCTGATTTTCATTAATTTGAGCGGCCATGCCCCTGGCCCCCCCTCAGAAGGCCAGTTAGCAAGCCGTTGAAGCAACGTTCGCTTCCTTGATGGCCGCCAGCGCCTCACGGAGATGCTCCTCATCGGCACCGGGGAAACGGCTGACCCGACCGGCCATGTAGCGGCTGCTGAACAGATTGAACCAGTGCTGCAGTGCCTGACCCGCCTTGAGCTCCCCCGCCACTTCCAGCACGCAGGCCGCCACTTCGGCGGTGCAGAGGTGCTCATCGCAGTTGGCCACCCGCATGCCGTAGGTGGAGAGCGTATCGGGTTTGATGGCGAGCACCGGAAAACCGTCCAGATAGGGGCTCTTGTTGAACATCTTGCGCGCCTCCGGCCAGGTGCCATCAAGCAGGATAAAGAGCGGTTTTTTACCCGGTGCCAACGTCACCTCGCCGGTCAGGCGGGCAGGCGCCTTCTCGCAAGCGGGAAAGACTACATAGGGCTGCCAGGCGGGATCGGCCAGCAGGGCCAGCAGCTCGGGATGGGGCTGGGTGCGCGACCAGAGAAACGCCCAGGTGGAATCCGGCAACACATCGGCGATCAGGCGACCGGTGTTGGAGGGCTTCATCGGCTCGCTGTCATACATCAGCAGGCAGAAACCGGCCTCCGCTTTGAGCTCGGGGCGCCACTCGCAGGCACACCAGTCCTCGCGCAGCTGACAGGCCGGACAGCGGGCCAGGGTGCCGCCACGGGCAAGAAACGGTCGGGTAGAGATACTCTTGCGCCAGGCCCGCAGGCGGTTGACGGCGTGATCAGGAACAGGCTTCATCTAGGTTCACAACTGGAGTCAAAACAGGAACGGCAGCGGTGCCAACAAGTCACGCCGCCACAGGGCGCGATAACAGGGGGACTGCCGGAAAAGCGCAAGATTGTACCGAGTTACGGGCTGGCGGAACAGCAATCCGTGCCCCTTTCGCCAGACACAGAGCCAACTCCTCTTGCCTTACGACTCCTGACAGCTGCGCAGCAGCTCCAGCAACAGGCTGCCATCGCGCAGTGCCTTGTGCACCTGCACCGAAGTGGGCTTGGTGGGATCTTCGTAGAAGTGGGTGGATTCAATCTGCAGCCGCACCAGATATTCGGCGGGCAACTGGCTGGCCAGCGACTGGTGCAGCATGGGGAACAGCAGCCGATCGGCACGGGTGATTTCCCCCCCCAGCAGCAGCTTACCCGGATTGAGCAGGCAGATGAGATTGGAGAGTACCTTGGAGAGGCGACCCGCCGCCTGATGGAGAATATCCTGACAAAGGCTGTTGCCTGCAAGCGCCAGCTCGCACAGCTCGCGGATGGTGACGCTCTCGGGCAAGTCGTGCTCCTGCATCCGCTCGCGCAGATCCCGGTATTGCGCCTCCAGCGCCTGATTGGTCACCAGGGTACAAGCGCAGCCAAAGCCGCCGCAGTAGCAGCGCTGGCCATAGGGTTCGAGCTGCAGGTGGCTGAGATCCCCGAGCAGCGCATTCTCGCTCTCAATAAGCTGACCATTGACCACCATACCGACCCCGATGTCGTTGTGGACAAACACCAGCACCGCATCGGCGCAATTTTTGGCGGCCCCCCACTCCCGCTCGGCCTGGATCCAGGTGCGCACGTCACCGCTCACCAGCACAGGTACCGAGAACGCCTGTTGCAGAGTCGGGCCAAGGGGCCAGTTGCGCAGATCGTAGAAGGGGAAGTGCTTGACCATGCCGGAGTGGCGCTCCACCTGACCCGGCAGGCAGAGGGCGATACAGGCCAGACTGAGGGACTTTCTCGGCAAAAACACCTTGATGGCGTGCACCAGACTGCCCAGCAGATCGGCGCGCTCCTCCTCGGTAAAGAGGTGGCGCTGGCGGGCCAGCGAGCGGCCGGAGAAGTCAAACAGCGCCATGTCCACATAGCCCCGCCCCAGGCGCATGGAGAGAAACTGGAAGCGGCGCTCGTTGATGCGCAGCAAAGTCTGACGACGGCCGCGCCCCACCGAACTTTCACCACAGGTGACCACCAGACCCCCATCGAGCAGTTCCCTGGTGATCTTGGTGATACTGGCAGGCGAGAGGCCGGTCAGGCGGGAGAGATCGGTGCGCGACAGCTCCTTGTGCTCTTCCAGGCTGGCATAGACCAGGCCGTAGTTGAGCTGCCGGATCAAATCGATACTACCTTTCACGATCTCATTCATAGGGTATGGGGCAAAGGCTGAAAAAAAGAGGCTGGCAATTTTCACACATTATTGGTCAATCCCCAAATAAAGTGCGGCCTGAACCGGGGGTCAGGCCGCATCTTGTGGTTGCCGTCACGGACCATTGCAAGATCAATAACGGAATTGCGATACCAGTTTGCGCAATTTGTCGCCGGTACTGGCCAGATCGCGGGTGGTGCTGTTGGATTCCACCGCCGCGCTGGTCAGCTCGCTGACAATCTGCTGAATGGCCACCAGGTTCTTGTTGATCTCCTCGGAGACCGCGTGTTGCTCCTCGGCGGCGGTGGCGATCTGGATGTTCATGTCGTTGATGGTACTGACCGCCATCACCATGCTGTCGAGGGAGCTGGCGATATGGCTCGCCTCCTGCACCGTCTCCTGGCTGCGATCCTCGCTCGCCTGCATCACCTCCACCGCCTGCTTCACCCCACCCTGCAGACGTTGCAGCATCTCGTTGATCTCTTTGGTGCTCTGTTGGGTACGGCCGGCCAGCGAACGCACTTCGTCCGCTACCACCGCAAAGCCGCGCCCCTGCTCACCGGCGCGGGCCGCCTCGATGGCAGCGTTCAGCGCCAGCAGGTTGGTCTGCTCGGCAATGCCGCGAATGACCTCCACCACAGAGCCAATCTTGGCAGTCTCTTGCGCCAATTGCTCGATAACGCCGGAGGCGGTATGTACCTCCCCCACCAGCCGGTTGATACTGTTGATGGCCCCGCTCACCACCCCTCGGGCGGCGTCCGATTCACGGGCCGCATCGCTGGTTGCTGTCGCGGCATTGGAGGCACTGGCAGCCACCTCCTGCGCGGTGGAGCTCATTTCGGTCACCGCTGTGACCACCTGATCGGTCTCGCGACTGTGACCCTGCATCTGATGGTCATAGTGCTCGCTAAGATGGTGCAACTTGTCGACCGCGCTGAAGAGGTGATTGCTGGTCTCGCCCACCTGACTCACCACCGACTGGATCCGCTCGACAAAGCGGTTGAAGGCGCTGGCCAGCTGGCCAATCTCGTCCTGACTCTGCACCTTGAGACGCTGGGTCAGATCCCCGTCGCCGTTGGCAATATCGTTCAATGCCAGCACCGCATCCGCCAACGGCTTGGTGACCCGGTTGCCCACAATGACGGTTGCCACCAGGGTGATACCGAGGATCAGCAGGATCACCAGCACACTGCTCTGCAACGAGGCATGCATGTTGCTCTCGCGCTCTGCCCGCAAGGCCGCCAGCTCGTTGTCGATATCATCGATATAAAAACCGGTACCAATGGCCCACTGGTATTTGTCCAGCACCAGAGTAAAGGCCAGTTTGGGAGCATCGCGACCGATGGAGGGCTTGGCCGTCCAGTATTCGGTAAAACCATCCCCCTGACGGGCCGATTTAAGGATCTCCTGGATCAGCAATTTGCCCTTAGCATCCTTGTCGTTCCAGCGGTTTTTCCCCTCCAGCTCGGTACGCACCGGCAGCAGTATGGTGTTGCCCTCGAAGTCATAGACAAAGAAGTAGCCGTCACTGCTGTAACGCAGCGGCCTGAGCAACTCTTTGACCTTTTGACGATTTTCCGGAGAATCCGGCAGGGAATACACGGCATCGACGGCGGTTTTGGCCATCATGATGTAACTGCTGAGCAGCGCTTTACGCTCCTTGATGGCATTTTCCCTCGCCACCACCAGATCAGACTCCAGATCACTCTTGGAGACCATGTAGTTACTGAGATTGACCACCAGGGCCATCAGCAGCACGGGTACTGCACCCAGTAACAGGATTTTCTGCTTTAGCGTCATCTTTCACATCCTTGCAGCTGTTTTTATTGGAATTCCTTGCTTACCCATCAGTATAGGTGCTGGCAGGGCGAGCCCAGCTTTCGTTACAATTCCCTTAAACAAATCGGCCAAAACGTGAAAATCATGAATCTTTGTCCTTGCGGCTCAACCCTTTCTCTCGAATTGTGCTGTGGCTCACGTCACAGTGGCGCAGTGGCTGACACCCCGGAGCAGCTGATGCGCTCGCGCTACAGCGCTTTTGTGCTCGGTCTGGGGGAGTATCTGGTCCATAGCTGGCACCCGGCCCACCTTGGCGGCCTCACCGCCGAAGAGCTTTCACGCATCGACACCCGCTGGGACGGTCTCGAGATCATCGCCAGCCAGGGCGGCCCGGAGGATGAAACCGGGATGGTGGAGTTCAAAGCCTGGTTTCTGGACGGGGATGAGCGTCACTGCCTCCATGAGCGTTCTCGCTTCGTGCGTTATCAGGGGCGCTGGGTCTACACCGAGGGAGAGCAGGATCCGGCTCCCCTCAAGGCGGGGCGCAACGATCCCTGCCCATGTGGCAGCGGCAAAAAGCACAAGAAGTGCTGCGGCTGACGCATCACACACCCACCAGACTCGTCAAACAGTGACAAGGGGCATCCGATGCCCCTTTTTTGTGTCTGCCATTCGCCACCAGCCCATCAACCGATGCGATAACAAGCGTGACAAATGTCACATAATGCTCATTAACGCGCGAGCAAATGAGCGTTTGCGAGCGCAAACTTGGCCCATATCAAACATTTTCACTCAGAAGTAGGCCACACTGGCCTCATCTGGAAGAGATGAGACGGGCAACAATGAAAAGAATAACTACACAAGTCGTCATCATAGGCGGCGGTGCCACAGGGGCCGGCATCATGCGCGATTGCGCACTGCGCGGCATCGACTGCATCCTGCTCGAGCGCGATGATATCGCCGCCGGCACCACCGGCCGCAACCACGGCCTGCTCCACTCCGGTGCCCGCTACGCGGTGACGGATCAGGAGTCCGCCCGCGAATGCATCCAGGAAAACCGCATCCTCAAGCGGATTGCCAGCCACTGTGTCGAGGACACGGGCGGCCTCTTCCTCACCCTGCCGGAAGATGACATCAATTTCCAAACCACCTTTATGGATGCCTGCGCCCTGGCCGGTATCGAAACCCGCCAGCTCGATCCCGGTGAAGCCCTGCGTATGGAGCCCAACGCCAACCCGGCGATGATCGGCGCCATCCATGTGCCGGATGGTACGGTCGACCCGTTCCGCCTCGCCGCCGCCAACGTGCTGGACGCCAAAGAGCATGGCGCACGTATCTTCACCCACAGCAAGGTGCTGGGACTGCTGCGCACGCAAGATCGGGTACACGGGGTCAAGGCGATCAACACCCGCACCGGCGAAGCGTTCGAGGTGGAGTGTCAGGAGGTGATCAACGCCGCCGGCATCTGGGGCCAGCAAATTTGCGAATACGCCGATCTCGGCATCCGCATGTTCCCGGCCAAGGGCTCCCTGCTCATCATGGATTACCGCATCAACCAGCTGGTGCTCAACCGCGCCCGCAAACCGGCGGATGCGGACATTCTGGTGCCGGGCGATACCATCTCCCTCATCGGTACCACCTCCAGTCGCATCGATTACAACAAGATTGACCAGCTCACCGTCGAGCCCGAAGAGGTGGAGGTGCTGCTGCGCGAAGGTATCAAGCTCGCTCCCATCATGGCCCGCACCCGTCTGCTGCGCGCCTACGCAGGCGTTCGCCCGCTGGTGGCGGTGGACGGTGACGACACCGGCCGCAATATCAGCCGCGGCATAGTGCTGCTGGATCACGCCGAGCGCGATGGCCTCAAGGGCTTCAACACCATCACCGGCGGCAAGCTGATGACCTACCGCCTGATGGCCGAGTGGGCCACCGATCTGCTGGCCAAGAAACTCGGCAACAGTAAACCCTGCCAGACCGCCGAACTTAGCCTGCCCGGCTCGCGGGATCCGGAAAAGGTCTCCGCTCCCGGTCTCTCGGTGCCGGTCGAAGGCTCCGCCCAGTACCGCCACGGCGAGCGGGTCATCGCCTTCTTCCGTGACAATCCGAAAGCCAACGCCCTGATCTGCGAGTGCGAAATGGTCACCGCGGGCGAAATCGAATACGCCCTGCGCGAGCTGGATGTGGACAACCTCATCGACCTGCGCCGCCGCACCCGTCTGGGGATGGGGCCCTGTCAGGGCGAGCTGTGCGCCTACCGCGCCGCCGGTCTGATGCAGGAGTATGGCAAGGCCGACGGTCGCCAGGCCTGCGTCATGCTGCGCCAGTTCCTCGAGGAGCGTTACAAGGGAACCCGCCCCGTCCTGTGGGGCGATGCCTTGCGCGAGGCCGAGTTCACCTACTGGATCTACGAAGGGCTGTTTGGCCTGGGGGAATGGACGACGCCACAGCTGGTTGCCGATACCCCACGCGACCCAACCAGCGAGACCACTCACAAGGAGAGCCGTCATGAAGTTTGACAATATCGTTATCGGCGGTGGCATGGCGGGACTCTCGGCTGCCCTGCGGCTGGTGGAGGCAGGCCAGAAGACCCTGCTGATGGCCTCCGGCCAGAGTGCCCTGCACTTCTCCTCCGGCTCGGTCGATCTGCTCGAAAGCGAGGGAGATCCCCGCGCCGCCCTGCCCGCCTTTATGGCTGCCCATCCGGATCACCCCTACAGCAAAGTAGGAATGCAAAATATCGAAGCGAGTCTGGCCGATCTGCAGCGCCACTGCGCCGAGCAGGGATTGCCGCTGGTGCGCCACGACACCAATCACCAGCGCCTGACTCCCATCGGTACCCTCAAGCGCACCTGGCTCTCCCCCGATACCTGTGCTTGCGTCACCGATGCGCCGATCCCGGACGTGCTGCTGCTGGCCACCCTCGAGGGCTTTCGCGACTTTCATCCGGCACTGGCGGCCGCCAATCTGGCGACCCATCCGCGCTTTGCCCACTGCCGTATTCTGACCGGCGAAATCCGCCTGCCCCAGCTGGCCGAATTCAGCCGCAATCCCCACGAGTTTCGCTCAGCCGACATCGCGCGCCTGTGTGACAAGCATCATCTGGTGGCCGATTTGGCCCGCGAGATCAGCCGCATGGTGCAGGAGAGCGGCGTACCCGGCTGCCGCCATATCGTGCTGCCCGCCTGCCTTTCGCTGGGGCTGGTTGGCCCGCGTCTGGCGGAGCTGGAACAGCGTACCGGCTGCACCATCAAGGAGGTGGCCACCATGCCGCCATCACTGATCGGGATGCGGATGCAGGAAGCCCTCAAACGCCGCTTCATCGCCCTTGGCGGCACCTTCCTCACCAGCGAGCGGGTGCTGGGTGCCCGCTACGAAGGTGACCGGGTAGTCGGCGTACATACCCAGAATGGCGATGATCAGCTGTTTGAAGCGGACAACTTTGTGCTCGCCTCCGGCAGCTTCTTCAGCCGCGGGCTGGAGTCCCGTCTGCGTGGCATTCGCGAGCCCATCTTCGATGCCGATGTACTGAGTCTGGAGGAGCGGGACGCCTGGGCCGGTCGTCGGCTGTTTGACCACCACCCTTTCATGGGATTCGGGGTCAAGACCGACGACAAGCTCAGAGTGCTGCGCGGTGGCAAGCCGCTCGCCAACCTCTACGGCGCTGGCAGCGTGCTGGCGCACTATGACCCCATCAAGGAGGGGTCTGGTTCTGGTGTCGCGGTTGCTACCGGCTGGCAGGCTGCCGGCCATATTCTGGGCGCGGCCCAATGATTACTACGTCCCATATCCCGTGTCTTCATCATCGCCGGGAGGAGAACTGACATGCTACTGGATCATGCCAACCAAACTTTCGATCAGTGCATCAAATGCACTGTCTGTACCGCCTACTGCCCGGTGGCCAAGGCCAACCCCGCCTACCCCGGCCCGAAACAGGCGGGCCCGGATGGGGAACGGCTGCGGATCAAGAGCCCGGAGCTGTTTGACAGCGCCCTCAAGCACTGCACCAACTGCAAACGCTGTGAAGTGGCCTGCCCGAGCGGGGTGCGCATCGGTGACATCATTGCCAAGGCCAAGCATCATTACAGCGGTTTCAAACCGGGGATCCGCGAGTTCGTGCTCTCCCACACCGATCTGATGGGCAGCATGTCTACCCTGATGGCCCCGGTAGTCAACTTCACCACCGGCCTCAAGCCGATGAAGCTGGTGCTGGACAAGGCGCTGGGGGTCTCATCCCACCGCGATCTGCCCAAATACTCCCAGGGCACCTTCCGCGGCTGGTACAAGAAGCAAAAAGAATCTCAGGCCCGCTTTGCGCGGCAGATCGCCTACTTCCACGGCTGCTACGTCAACTACAACCACCCGCAGCTTGGCAAGGAGCTGGTACAGGTGCTCAACGCCATGAACATCGGCGTGCAGTTGCTGGAGCGGGAGAAGTGCTGCGGCGTACCGCTGATTGCCAACGGCTTCATGGACAAGGCCAAGCAGCAGGCGGCCTTCAATATCAAGCAGATGGAAAACTCCCTGCTGGGCAACGAGATGCCGCTGCTAGCCACCTCCTCCACCTGCGGCTTTACCCTGCGCGATGAATATCCCCACCTGCTGGAGCAGGACAACCACAAGGTGCGGGATCGCATCTCGCTGGTGACCCGCTTCCTGTGGAACGAGTTTTACAAGGGCAACAAACCGGCGATGAAGCCGCTCAATCTGCACATCGCCTACCACACCCCCTGCCACATGGAGAAGATGGGGGGCGTCATCTACACCCTCGAATTGCTGCGCGCCATTCCCGGGGTCATGGTAACGGTACTGGAGTCCCAGTGCTGCGGCATCGCCGGCACCTACGGCTTCAAGTCCGAAAACTACCAGACCAGCCAGACCATCGGCGAGGGGCTGTTTGATCAAATCAACCGCCTCTCCCCCGATCTGGTGATCACCGACTGCGAGACCTGCAAATGGCAGATCGAGATGAGCACCAGCTTCCGCTGTGAACATCCGATCCACCTGTTGGCACAGGCGTTGGCCTGAATCCCCCGGCCCTTACGGCCGCATAAAAACAATCCACGCAGAGATAAACAAAGAGCCGGCAATTGCCGGCTCTTCTTTTTTACTTTACGCTTCACACACGCTATCAGGGGTGCTGGATGATCAGGCTATGCTGATCTTCCAGCATGCTCTGCAGGATATCGTGGGACGAGGTGCTGGTGAGATTCCAGCTGGTCAAATCCACATCCTTCAGGGTGATCTGCTGGGTCACATGACCATCCCCGGCTGGCGCCACCGAGAGGTTAACATCGCTCAGGCCATTGCTCCCCGTGGTCACCGAGGCTGAGAGATGCTTGAGCAGATCATCGACACCATTGCCAGTGACCCCTTGCAGCATATCAGCCAGATCGATCTTGTCCCCTTGCTCCGGATGGAAGTCGGTGATGGTATCGATGGCGGGCTGCCCCTGACTCCCCTCATCCCCGTGCTGCCAGACGAAGAGATCGCTGCCAGCCCCGCTGGTGAGGATGTCGTTGCCATGCCCCCCCAATAGACGGTCATCGCCGGAGGAACCAAACAGCCAATCCCCCTGATCGGAACCGACCAGCTCATGACCACTCTGGCCGTGCACCGTAATGGTCTCAAGGGGCGTGCTGACGGTTGAGCCGCCGACACTCGACTCGGCACTGATCCCCAGCACATGATCACCGTCGCCGAAACCGCTGAAGTAGAGCGGAACCGAGTGATCGGCCGGGATCAACCAGTCGCCATTGCCATCGGCATGACCGACGCTCTGACCATGCTCATCCTGCACCTGAGCACCATTCAGGCCGCTGATGCGGATGGAGAGCTCGCCGGTGGCCGGATTGACCACGCTGGCGTTGATGCCAAGGGGGATAACGGCCCCCTGCAAGGCATGGAACGCATGCTGATCCACCGTCAGACCCGGCATATCCGGCTCGGGAGTGACAGTGATGGTCACCTGATCGGTGTCGCTCAGAGAACCGCCCGCACCGCTGTTGCCCTGATCGGAGGTAGTGACGGTAAGGGTATCTTCTCCCCAGAAATCTTTGGCCGGTTGATAGTGCAGGTTACTTGCCAGCAACTGGTTGAGATCGGCCAGCGACCCCACCAGGGTGATCTCGCTGGTACCCGCCCCCTGCACCATCACGGCACCGGTTGCGCCCAGCAGGGTCAGCACACCATGCTCGACCCGCAGCACCATGGAGACTGGTGCACTGCCTGCATCCACATCCTTCACGCTGACACCGGATAGCGACAGGGAGCCATCCTCCTTCACCGTCATGCTGCCAGGCAGCTGATTGACCGGGGCATCGTTGACCGGCTGCACCTCGATAGGCAGCACATCGGTATCGCTGAGTGCCCCGCCACTACCCGTGTTCCCCTGATCGTTGGTGACCATGGTCAGGGCGTCATTGCCGTAGAAATCACTGTTGCCCTGATAGGTGACCCCACCAGAGAGCAAGGCATTGAGATCGGCCAGCGTGCCGGTCAGCACCAGCGAACCGGTGCCGTTGCCGACCACTGTCACGCCGCTGCCAGCAGGCAGCGTCAGGGTGCCATGCTCCACCGACAGGGTGATCTTGATGGGGCTGTTGCCCGCATCCACATCTTTCACCTGCAAACCGTGGATGACGAAAGGCTGATCTTCCTGCGCGACCTGAGGGGTCGTTGGCAATACGTTGATTGGCGCATCGTTGACCGGGCTTACATCCACATGGATGGTGCCATTGACCTCGGGGCCGAGGGCGCCGTTGTCGAGGCTCTGGGCGGTGATCTTGAGATCCAGTGCACCGTTGGCATCATTGGTCACCAGCTCGACAGCACCCAGCTTGCCACCCTCGGTAGTGACCTGCCAGCGACCGCCACCCAGATCAACAACCGTCCCCGCCACGCCGTTTGGCAAGCGGATCTCGGCACCATCAGGCACCCCTTCGATGGTGACCCGCACCTGCTCGGGCTTGTTCTCATGCACATTACCCGCACTGCCGCCGGTTGGCTGGGTATCCCGGGTCTCCAGCCCCAGATCCAGCGTGATCACATCCCCTTCGGTACCGCTCGCCTGACCCTGAATGTCGGCGATAAGGGCATCCCCCACCGGATTGACGGTGACGGTAAAGCTGCCACTGGTTTCGAGCGGAATGGTGAGCCCCTTGTCGAGGGTAAAGGCGCTCAGCGACAGCTCCACAGTGCCGCTGAAATCAGCTGGCGGGATCAGGGTCAGCTTGGAGAAATCGGTCCCCACCGGGATCTGCCAGACGCCGCCGCCATTGTTGACCGCCGGAGCCGACAGGGTGAAGCCATCCGGTACCCCCTTGATCTGCAGCGCGACGATCTGCTCCGAGCCATCGTTATCGATTAGGGTTGCGCCAAATCCGGCAAGGTTGACCGTGCCATCTTCGCTCCCCGTGACGCTGTGCACCGAGAGCTGGGCCGGATCGTTGACCGGTCTCACCTCAAAGCCGACCTAGCCGCTCCAGCTGCCGCTGTCAGTCACCTGTTGGCCGCCGACCAGCGCGGTATCGACGATATCGACCTTGATGTCGAGCGGTACCTGACCGCTGAAGTGCTCTTTGGGCACGAACACCAAGTCCTTGAGGGCAGCCACATCGTTAACCACCAGAGTGTTGACCGGCTTGCCGCTGCCATCGAGGAAGTAACCATATTTCGCATCCACCGTAATGGTGACCCGCTCCACGGTTTCGAGGCCACCATTGGCGATGGAGGGGCTGATATCGGCCAGTTTCACCGAGAGATCGAGGTGGATCTCGCTATCTTCCAGATTGTCCGGCTGTCCGTCATGGTTGGTGTCCTGCACGGTCAGAGTCAGTTCCGGATGCTCGCCACGGCCACCATTCACATCGACCACGGGGGCCACATCGACCCGTACCGTGCTGCTGTCGACCTTGATGTCGCCACTGGCGGTATCGGTATTCACCACCTTCACCTCGATATTCAGCGAGCCGGCAAAGTCTTGCGGCAAGCCGAGGGTCAATCCTTCCAGGCCCGCCAGTGACGGTGGCACCTTGATGACGTATTCACCGGTCGAGATGTTGTACTCGGCCCCGCTGATGGTGACGCCCGCTGGCAATCCCTTGAGGACAATGGTCACCTCGTCGCTGGCCTGGTCGGCGGCGCCGATATGGATCACGCCTTTGAGCTGCTGACCAAAATCACCCCGGATATCCTCCTTGCCCACCAGCACGGCGTTGTCGTCGATATCGACAGTCGCCGCCGGCGTCTTGGGCGTCACTGGCTTGTTTTCAAATTCGGCACTGGTTTCCAGGCTCACTTTGACATGGGCGCTGGCATCGCCATCATCGCCCCGGTCGATCACCATGGCATCGATGCGGATCGGTTCGACCTTGCCGACAAACCCGTCCGGCGCATGCAGCTTGAAGCTGCCGAGATTGCCCGCCGGCACGATCCAGCTGCCGTTACCGTTGTTGATACCGCCAACCACCACGAACTGATCGCCTGCACCACCGTTCAACACCGGCAGGTTGATCACCAGATAGTCGATCTCCTCCACGCTCGAGGGATCGAGGTCGGTAAAGACGAAGCGTCCAGTCAGGTCTATATCAGCCCCACTCTGCCCCACGAGAGCTCCACCGCTCTGGGTCAGCACGCCATCGGGCTCCACCACGGCCTGGATATCGACATGCAGATTGCCATCGATCACCTTCTCGGCCACCGCGCCCGAATCCACATCATGCTGGGTCACGGTGACGTGGCTCTGGATATTGGTATCCCGATCGCTATCCTCCGGTGCCTTCACCAGCAGTTGCCCCCCGTTGAGCAGGCTGTCGAGCTGGGCGGCTGTCAGGGTGACCTTGCCACTGACCACGGTCAGCGGACTCTCGACACTGCCGACTCGCAGCCAGATCTGGTAGCCATCCTCCACCCCGGAGAGACTCAGTGCCGTCACCTTCTCGGCGCCGTCAGTAAGGGTCGGATGCCAGTCCAGCACGGTAAACTGATCTTCCAGGCCATGGCTGGTCTTGCTGTAGTCGGTGGCGTCAATCTCCGGTTCAACCTTGATATGCAGCGGCACATTGAAGCTCTTGTGATCGCCATCGTTCTCGGTCACCACCACCTTGGCGATCAGGTTCAAATCCGCCGTGCTGTTATGAGGCGGCTGAATAAGCAGGTTGCCAAAATCGGAGACATCGACCTGATAGGTCGGCTTGCCGCTGGCATCGAGCCCGGCAAAGGTAAGGGTCAGCTCCTTGCCATTGGCATCAAAGACCCGAGCCCCTTCCGGTAGCCCTTGCAGCACCACGTTGAGGCTCTCGGAGGTGTCGTTCGGGGTATCGACCCACTCGCCCGAGGTGAGGGTAAAGTTGAGCGGTGCCCGTCCATCCTCACCCACTGTGGTGGCATAGCCTGTCCCTTCGGCCTCCCAGCCGGTATTGCCAAGCTCGAAATGGGGCTGATCCACCACCCCCACCAGATCCACATGAAGGGTCTGGGAGCCCGTCTCCTTTTCGTTCACCACGGTATGGGTCTGGCCACTGGCATCGGTCAAGGTCGCCGTGTCTTTCACCACCCCCTTGATGGTCAGATCGAAATCGACGTTGCTGTTTTTCGGCGGTTGCAGCTTGAGTTCGCCAATCCGATCAAAAGGAACCTCATAGTAACCGGCTATGTTTTGTGCAACGGCGGCCCCCCCCAGCAACAAGGTTGCACCGTTAGGCAGGCCACTGATGCGGACAAACATCTGCTCGGAGCCATCGGTGGTGTCACCCAGGTGGGCCAGGCCAATCTTGCTGCCCAGATCGAGCAAGGTATCCTCTTTGCCCTGAATATCGCGCACTGTGAGTTTGGCATCATCCGCCTGCGGATTGACGTTGATCACCAGCTCAATCTTGTCTCCCTGCGCCGTACCCTGACCCGGAGCGATCGGGTTCTGCTCCGTGCTGATCGGGGTCACCGAGAGCTTGATGTCACCGCTGAAATCCTTGGCCGGAACCACGGTCACCTTGTTGATATTGGCTGCAGATACGGTATAGAGCCCGCTGGCGTTTGGCTTGAGTTCAACCCCGTTGAGCATGAGCGAACCCTTGCCCGCCTCCAACTTGATCTGGTAGCTCAGAGTCTCGGAGCCATCCGTATCGGTAAGGCTCGCCTGCACATTGAGGGCAATGCCGCGGCTGTCCTCGTTGGTGGTGTAGTGCTGGTGCGTGCTACCCGCATCCCACACCGGCTTGTCGGCCACGCCGCGTACCGTGATGGCAAGATCGCCGGTGACTGCAGCAGGGGCATCCCCCTCGGTCACCCCCACCTGCAACTGCACCTGGAAGTGCAGCGGCTGGCCCTTGTTGCTCCAGGTAGACCAGTTGGCATCCGGCACAAAAGTCACCCCCTGGGTGCTGTAGTGCACATTATCACTGGTCACCATGGCCGCTGGCGGGACGATAAACCACTTGCCATCAGGTGTGGTAGCAAGGGCAACCCCGTTGTAATAGAAGCTGCCATGAGCATTGGCTGGCGCCTGAATAAGGAGCTGATCTACATGTTCGCCCCGGTCGAAATCGCCGATATCGAGCTGCATGTTGATGAGGATACCGGCGCTCGGATCCTGAGCCCCCTGATCTTCGTTGCCGGTTGCCGCAGTGACGGTGAAGCTCACCGGCTCATCCCGCAGATTAAGGGTCAGGGTGCTGTCGGCGCGGTCACCGTCGCCATCCACCAGATGGGCGGTGATGACCTGACTCAGCTGGGCATTATCGTGATCAAAGCCGCTGGCCGGCGTGAAACGGTAGCTGCCATCGGCCGAGATGGTGAGAGAGCCCATCACCTGCTTGCCATCCGGACTCATCACATCCCGGGTGAGGGAGCCATTGACGGCATAGGTCTGGCCATTGATGGTGATCGACTCCACCCGGGCGCCATCAGCCCCTTCGTTGGCGGCTGGCAGCAGATCACCGCTGACGGAGGCACTCCCCTCGTTCAGGGTATGAGCCAGCACAGTGCCAATAGGCATATCGTCCTGTACCGTCACGGTCACGCTGACATTGGGGCTACGATCGCCATCGTGATCGGTGACAAAGAGCGGCACCTCAATCGCAAGATCATCTTTACCCTGAATACCGTGATCGAGCTGCCCCACCAGATAGACGCTGTAACTGCCGTTCACATCGAGGTGGATCCAGAAAACCGACTTGCCACCCTCTGCCGTAGCCAGATACCAACCCGGGCTGTGAGCGGCCAGCGTCACCGACTGACCGTTGGAGGTCAGATGGTTAGCCTGGTTGAAGGCGGCCACGTCGAGTTCAAGGGAAGCAACCCGATCCGAACCGGCGCTAATGGTCACCTTGCCGCTGGCCGTTTCACCCTGATCTGAGGGCATGGTGCCCGGATGCTGGCTGGCAGAGCCATCGAGGGCAGACTCCTTCACTGTGACCGAGTCAATGGCGGAGATAATGGGGTTCACGCCATCCGTTACAGTGATGGTGGTTGAGCCCTGGCTCTGGCTGCCATCGCTGTCGGTTACCTTGATTGGCAAGATCAGGTTGAGTTTGTCATCCGCCCCGTGATCCAGGTTGGTATGCACGGTCACCTGATAACCGATCTCTGTGCTGGTGTGAGCGGCGATGGTGGCGGGGACAGTGGGAATGGAGACCGTCATCACTACCAGACCACCACTGGTCACCGCCTGGAAGGTGTGACCATCCGTGCCAACCGCTTTCCAGGTCAGGGTTTCGCCGTTATGGGTGATGGGTTTGCCGCTGGCATCCATGACCTGACCGGAGAGCGTCAGTCGCACATCGGTCACCGGATCCGAGTCAGCCTTGATGGTGATCTTGCCGCTCGCCTGCTGGTCATCCACCGCCGAGTTGGCACCATCGAAACGCCCTTCGCTGAGGGTTACACCAGTCAGGGTAAGGATCGGTTTATCTCCTTCACCAATCTGGATATTGAGGGTGCCGCTGGTGCTATCGTTGTTGCCGCCCGCCTTGTCGTAGTCGTTGACGATCACCTTGATGGGCAGCTCGGTCACGGCGTTGGCGCCCTGATGGATCCCCTGATAGAGGGTCACCTGATAGTCAAAACCGTTCTTGCCCGCCTGATCGAGCGTGCCAACCAGCCGCACCTCAAACACCTCGACGCGCTGGCCATCGACCATCACATAGCCCTTGAGCAGCTGGCTGCCCGGGATCAGCGGGTCACCATCCACCAACTGGTACTGCACCGGCTGACCGAGTGCGGTGAGTGCCGGTTGCTGACTACCCTCGGCAAAGGCCACTTCGACCACCCGATCCGACCCGGCTTGAACGTCAAAGTGACCGGTTTGACTCAGACTGTTGCTGCCGGTGAGGTCCCCCTCATCCAAGGACACGCCTTTGCCCGGGACAAAGCTCGGCGCCTTGCCATCCGCGATGGTGAGCGGCAGCGTGGTACCGATGCGATCGCCATCCTTGTCGGCCAGGGTGACGGCCAGCGGCAGGTTGAGGGATTCGCTCCCCTTGTGATCCAGTTCCCCCATGAGGGTGACCTTGGCGGTGACGCTCCAGTTACCGTTGTTATCGACCAAGCTCAGCTCGGCGCGCAGGATCTCGCGACCATCTGCCGTGGTGCCAACCAGCTGGCCGTTGGCGTCGAGGGAGAAACTGATCGGGCTGCCATGGCTGGTGAGCCCGGTCAGGTTGCTCTGGATGGTGGCGATATCAAAACCGAGAGATGCGGGATCAAGGGCATCGCTGCCGTGGGTCACCGTGAAACTCATGGTGCTGACCGCTGCCGCCTCCCCTTGCGCCATCTCGGTGATGGCGGTGCCGCTGACGGCGGAGATGGTCGGGTTGGCGCCATCACCTACCGCAACAGTAATGGTGGAGGAGACCTTGTCACCATCGCTGTCGAGCAGGGTAAAGCCCGCCTTGAGGAGGCTGTCGGCACTGCCCTGATCCAGCGGTTGATGGAGGGTAAAGCTGTATTTGCCATCGTTGCCAAGGGTCAGCTTAAACACCAGCGTGCCATCGGGGGTACGCCCCTCGATAAGATGATCGGCCACCGTGATGGTCACGGCCTGCTTGCCCGAGGTGAACCCTTGCAGCCCAGGCTGGTTGGCATCGAAGGTGATGCTGGCCAGCGGATCGCTGCCCGCGATGATGGTCAAATCACCGTTAAGGGTCTGCTCCTGCTGCCAGTTGCTATCTTCCGTGAGCGTCAGGGAAACAGGATCGACCTGCGGCAAGGCACCATCGGTAATGGTGATATTGAGGGTGCCGAGGTTGCTCTTGTCGCCGTCAAAATCGGTGCCCTGTACCTTCAGGCCTAGGTTGAGGCTGTTGGTCGCTTCCGGTTCGTCAAACACGCCGGTCAGGGAGACGCTGTACTTGCCATCCAGCCCGATGGCGACGGTAAGGATCGTATTGCCCTGCCAATCCTTGACGGTCAGCTGGTTGCCCTGCACCTGATAACTGGTGGGATGCCCCTGGCTGGTGAGCCCCGCCAACGCCGGCTGGCTCGCCTCAAAGTTGAGGGAGACCAGACGATCGCTACCCACCGTGACCGGCAGTTGACCATCGATGCGCTGGTTGCCCCCCTCTTGCAGCGAAACGCCCTTGTCGAGACCAAGCGAAGGATCACTGCCGTCGTTGATGGTCAGAGCCAGGTCGGCACTGGTGACATCGCCATCGATCTCTTTGGCACTCACCTGCAACCCCAGCGAGAGGCTGTCACTACCCTGATGATCGAGCGGGCCGGTAAGGGTGATCACCACCCGACCTCCCACATCGCTCCCCTGCTGTTCAGCCAGCAGCTGGGCGCGCAATACCTCTACCCGCTGACCATTGTCATCGAGGTAGTAGCCCAGCAGGGTGCGATCATCGGCAAATTCAAACGTCAGCGGATGACCATCGCTGGCAACACCCGAGCCGTTGAGGGTAGTCAGGGTGTTGCTCTGATTACTGAACACCAACGAATCCACCAGCAGAGGATCGGCGGTGTGTTTGACCACAAAGCTGCTCTCGCCCACCACGGCGGCGCCGTTGGTAAAGGCATCTTCAGTCAGAAGAATGGCCGGGATCTCGAAGCTAGGCGGATTGCTGTCCACCAGATTGATCACCAGCGGCGCCTTCACCAGATCGCTGTCGCTGTCGCGATATTCGAGGTTGAACGGCAGGCGCAACGCGTCCTGACCGTGATCCAGGCTCTGACTCCAGACGATGCGGTAACTGCCGTCATTGTTGAGGGTCAGGGTGAAGACAGTCGCCCCACCAGCACTGGCGGTCAGGGTCTGACCGTTGATGGTGTAGCCAAGAGGCGCGCCATGGCTGACGAGCCCCAGCCCTTCCAAGGCACTCTGATCAGCAGCGAACTGGACTTGCAGATTGCCATCCTGACCGGCACCGGTATTGAGGCTACCGGTCGCGGTGATCGGGCCATCGGCCAATCCGGCTTCGGAGAGCGTCAGGGTTTCGCTCTGACCAATCAGCGGTGCACCATCGCTGGCGCTGTTGCCCGCCAGATCGGTGACACTGGCACGCACTTCAAAGGATTGATTGATACCGGAGAGATCAAGACCTGATACCTGCCAGCGGCCATCGGCCCCGACCTGTGCCGAGGTGGTCAACAGCGGCTGGCCATTGCTGTCGACTAGTGTGATGATGACACTCTGACCCGCCTCCACATTGCTGGTGGAACCGCTCAGGGTGGCGCTGCTGTTGCCAAACAGGGCTGCGGAATCGAGATCATCGATATCGATAGATGCCTGAGTATCGACATTGATAATGAGGGTATCGCTGGCGCGGTTGCCGGCAATATCCACGGAATTGACCTGAAACTGGTACTGGCCATCGGCCAGGGTCTGCGGCAGCTGATATTGCCAGTTACCGGCGGCATCCACCGTCAGGACGGTGAGCACGCTACCGCCAAGGCTCAGGGTCACGGTGGCACCGGGCTCCCCCTTCCCTTGCAGCAGCGGGGTATTGTCGCGGGTCAGATCATCGGTCTGGCTGGCGCCGGTGTCGCTCTCATCGGCGAGATCGAGGGTAATGGTGGTGATGGTATCGAGCAGAGTCTGTCCGGTATCGCTGGCGTTGTTGCCAGCCTGATCCTGGGTATTGGCCACAATCTGCAACGGGCCATCCACCAGCTGGCCGGTCACATCGCCAAAATTGGCTTCCCACACCAGGCCGGGCAGCACCACTGTCGTCACCGTCAGTGAATTTCCCGCCTGATCGATAAGGGTCACAGTGACTGGCTGGCCTACCTCCACATCATCCACCACACCACGAATGATGACACCAGCCGCTTCATCGGCGTTGATAATGTTGTCGCTGGTTTGGGGTTCGGTGATGGTGATGGCAGCAAAGAAATCGCGCTCTTCGGAAAACAGCAGCTCATCGCCAACAGGTTGCACCGCATGATCGGTATCAAAACCGGCCTCGGCCAGGGTGGCATCGTTGGTACGATCGACCACCACAAATCCACCCGAGCTGGAACCTGCTACACCACCGATATTACCGGCGGCGGCTGCGTTACCGGCGGCGGTCTCCTGGAACAATTCGGTCGGGTCAATACCCTGACGAATCGCCTCTTGCAATGAGGCCAGTTCCGGATCGGTCGGTTGTCCATCAGCAGCAGGCTCAGGTTTGGCGACCATATCTTGCTCACCAGCAGGATCACTGCCCGGCTCGGCTAGTTGAAAATGGCCCCCTTGGGCAGCTTGCAGGCGATCCCCCGGCTGCAATGCCATCCCCACTTTTGCTCGTATGACAGATCCATCTGCACTGATGACAAACACGGAGCCCTCGAGTTGGGAGATCACCGTGGACTTTTCAATTTGCAACTCAGCCATACAACCTCCAGCAAAACCTTAACCACCAACATCAGTACCTACAGGGTACTTGTCTGTTCAATAATCATACCGCACCAGACTAAGTGGGTCTTTTCGCTATTTTCGACAATGATTGCCATAAAATGGCCATAACTTACAAGATTGTGCATCTAACAGGCCTTTTTAAATGAAATGAGATTTGGATGACCCCAATCCCATCACCTTTATTAACAGGTCTATCAGACTCCATGTGACCATTTCTGTCGTTTGACGATAAATCCACTGCAGCTTCAATAAATGGATCATAATCCGAAGGTCAAAAGCTCACACCACAACACCGCAAATTTGCATATTCAGTCAATTATTAGCATAAGACATTGCCAGAATATGTGAACAATACGGCAGCAATCAGGATCAGCAGCAAAAAGTGCCAGTACGCAACTGTACCGTTCAAACTCCTGCCATCGAATGCTCGGCAGTTAACAAGAAGTTGAGTTTCCATAAAATTTAATCCAGATCTCATTTCAGCGATCAATCCTGTGCACCAATTGATCTGGCACAACTCTCCCTCCGATAAATCATCATTAAATTTACCTATTTGTTAGGGTAACCCTCGAGCAATCATATATTGCGCGGTTTTATTCACCCGCAAGCGAATGTCTGCCCACCCCGCCCGACGGGGGGAAGATCCACACCAAGATGGAACGGGTCAGACGAGACCAAAACATTTATCTGGGAGTGATAAACGTGGGTTCACAACACAGGCATATCAAACTGGGCCTCGCCGCCCTGCTGCTGACTACCAGCCTTGGCAGCAGCGGCTGGGCACAGGCAGCCGATGACACGCAACCCAAAGGCAAGATCGAGGCGCGCAGCGAGCTGTTCGCCAAGGATCACGCCGATCAGTTCACCAGCTGGCAAGCCACCAGCGAAAGCAAGGAACGCACCGATGCGCTGGCGGAAGATCCCAACATGGTGGTGCTGTGGGGCGGTTACCCCTTCGCCAAGGATTACAACAAGCCGCGCGGTCACTTCTATGCCCTGACCGATGTGCGCGAAACCCTGCGCACCGGCGCCCCGAAAACAGCCGAAGATGGCCCCCTGCCCATGGCCTGCTGGAGCTGCAAAGGCCCGGATGTGGCCCGCGTCATCGACGAGCAGGGTGAGGATGGCTACTTCAAAGGGATGTGGGCCAAGGGCGGCCCCGAGATCGTCAACACCATCGGCTGCGCCGACTGCCACGACACCGCCTCGAAGGAGTTCAAGGAGGGTAAACCGGCCCTGCACCTCTCCCGTCCCTATGCCGATCGGGCCATGACAGCCATCGGCAAGCCGTTCAAGGAGCAGGGGCGCTTTGATCAGCAGTCCCAGGTGTGCGGCCAGTGCCACGTGGAGTACTACTTCAGCGGCCCCACCAAGGCGGTCAAATTTCCCTGGGACAAGGGCACCACGGTGGAGCAGATGGAGGCCTATTACGATGAAATCGGCTTTGCCGACTGGACTCATGCCCTCTCCAAAACCCCCATGCTGAAAGCCCAGCACCCCGAGTACGAAACCTGGCGCGCCGGCATTCACGGCCAGAACAACGTCGCCTGTGTCGATTGCCACATGCCCAAGGTGCAGAACGAGCAGGGCAAGGTCTACACGGATCACAAAGTGGGGAACCCCTTCGATCGTTTCGAGCAGACCTGCCGCAACTGTCATACCCAGAGCAAGGAGATGCTGCAGGGGATCGTCAAGCAGCGCAAAGAGGCGGTAATCGAAACCAAGCTGAAGGTCGAGAAGCAGCTGGTACACGCCCACTTTGAAGCCAAGGCGGCCTGGGATGCCGGCGCCACCGAGGCTGAGATGAAGGATATTCTGCAGGACATCCGTCACGCCCAGTGGCGCTGGGACTACGCCATCGCATCCCACGGGGTGCAGATGCACGCCCCCGAAGTGGCCCTCAAGGTACTTGGCAGCGCGCTGGATAAAGCCGCTGACGCCCGCACCAAGCTGGCGCGCCTGTTGGCCAGCAAGGGGATCAGCCACGAGATCGCCATCCCCGACATCTCCACCAAGGAGAAAGCGCAAGCCGCCCTTGGCATGGATATGAAGCAGTTCAACAGCGACAAGGCCCAATTCCTCAAGACCACGGTCCCCGCCTGGGATGCCGAGGCCAAAGCAGCCGGACGGCTGGCACAGTAACGGCGCCTGCGGGTCCGGCGCCAAGTCGGGCCCTCAGCGGATGGAGGCTTCCTATGGGTGATTTAACGATGGATTTTTTACGACTGATGCTGATGGCAGCCATGCTGCTCACCAGCCTGCAGGGTCAGGCGGCCGAGCCGGCAGCAGCCCCTGTTCCAGCTACACATGAGGTGGAATTTTTACGCAATCCCGACAAGGCCTGCACCGACTGTCACAAGGAGCAGAGCGAAGGGATGCACGGCAAGCATGGTCAGGCGACCAATCCCAACAACCTTAAACCGGTGACCTGCACCAACTGCCACGGCCAGCCCTCCCCCCAGCACCGGGAAGGGGTCAAGGATGTGATGCGCTTCAGCCACAGCCTGAAGGATAAAGAGAGCATCAAGCTTTATCCCATCAGCGAGCAGAATGGAGTCTGCATGAGCTGCCACGAGCCTAAAGAGCTGCGCGAGGCGCTCTGGGCCCACGACGTGCACGCCACCAAGCTCACCTGCACCAGCTGTCACCAGTTGCATCCGGCCAAGGAGCCCATGGTGGCGATCCCGGAAAAATCCCGCATCAAGCTCTGCGTCGACTGTCACAGCAAGCAACATGAGGCCAGCAAGGCCCGGCAGGAGCAGTCCAAACCGGCTACCGGCAAGGAGGCATCATGAGCTGCTCTCGCCGTGACTTTATGGCGGGCATGGGCGCAGGGGCCCTTATCATGATGACGGGGCCGACTCGCACCCTTGCCACCCCCCTTGCCCACAGCCAGACCATAGACGGGGTCCGCTATGGCATGATCCACGATGAGACGGCCTGCATCGGCTGCACCGCTTGCATGGATGCCTGCCGGGAAGTGAACAAAGTGCCAGAAGGGGTCTCGCGCCTCGAGATCATCCGCTCAGGCCCCATCGGGGAATTTCCCGACGCCGAGTACCACTTCTTTCGCAAGTCCTGCCAGCACTGTGACAACGCCCCCTGCGTGCACGTCTGCCCGACCGGCGCCTCCCATATTCGCAAGGAGGATGGCATCGTCGATGTCGACGCGGATCTCTGCGTCGGCTGCATGTATTGCCTCGCCGCCTGCCCCTATCAGGTGCGCTTTATCAACCCGGTCACCCGAGTGGCGGACAAATGCGACTTTTGCCGCAAGACCAACCTGGCGGCGGGCAAGGAGCCGGCGTGCGTGGAATCCTGCCCCACCAAGGCGCTGGTGTTCGGCAATCTGGATGATCCGGACAGCCCCATCGCCCAACGGCTGGTGAAGGAGACCACCTATCGCTACAAGCAGGCGCTCGGCACCTCGCCCAAGATGTACCGCGTGCCCAAAGGGGAGATAAAGTCATGACGATGCAAGCGGCATTTCACTTCCCTTCCCTCGTGTGGGAATTTGTCCGATCGCCATCTACCGCAGTAACAGAAGGAGGAATGGATCATGTTGCATGACGCATTTCACTTCCCTTTACTGGTGTGGGACTGGCCCATCGCCATCTATCTCTTTCTGCTCGGCATCTCCGCCGGGGCCACCACCCTCTCGGTGCTGCTGCGCCGCAAGGGGGCCGGCAGCGAGAGCGGCATCATCAAGGCGACTGCCATTCTGGCGCCGGTGAGCGTGGTGCTGGGGTTACTGATCCTCATCTTCCACTTGGCCCGCCCCTGGACCTTCTGGAAGCTGATGTTCCACTATCAGTTCGACTCCGTGATGTCCATGGGGGTCATGCTGTTCCAGGTCTACATGGCGGTGCTGTTCGCCTGGCTGGCGGTGGTGTTTCGCTCCGAGATCGAAACCTTGCGCAGTCACCTGCTGCAAGAGAAGTTCGCCTTTGTGGATGATCTCATCGCTTGGCTTGCCCGCATCGAGCGGCTGCTGGCGCCGCTGTTGCTGCTGCTTGCCGTGCTATTGGGGGCCTACACCGGCTTTCTGCTGTCGGCGCTCAAGACCTATCCGCTCTTGAACAATCCGGTGTTGCCGGTGCTGTTCCTCATCTCCGGCGTCAGCTCTGGCATCGCCTCCACCATCTTGCTGGCGGTCACCCTGTTCAAGGAGAACCATCACAGCCAGGGGGTGAGCTTTGTTCACCGCTTCGAGCGGCCGGTGCTGGCGGTGGAGGTGCTGCTGCTGGTCTGCTTCTTTACCGGCCTCTACTTCGGTGGCGGTCAGAAAGAGGTGGCCATGTGGGCGGCCATCGGCAGCGGCTTCTGGGCTCAGGTGTTCTGGATCGGGGTGGTGGGCATCGGCATGCTGCTGCCCCAGCTGCTGGCCCTGCTGACCCCGGCGCCGCTGCGGGAGCGAAACGGCCATCTGGTACTGGTCTGCAGCCTGACCCTGGTGGGGATCCTGCTGCTGCGCTACTTCGTGCTCTACGCCGGCCAGATGACAGTAGTTTAAAAACCGGTTCACGCTCCTGTTGCGAGGCCGTGATCAAGGCTCATGTGCTGCTCGGAATCCTCATGTATTCACATACATTGCGGTTCCTGCGCTGCTCTTTACCTTGCTGACGGCCTCTCACGACAGATCGTGAACCGGTTATTGAAAGCTGGGGATAAGCACCAGCCGCCCTTCGGGTGACTGGCTCTGGCTTGTTGCTGGCCCAATGAATTTCTGGTGATGCCACACCCGTTGCTTGGCAATATTCCCCGCCAAAGGGAGACGACACGAC
>NZ_JRJY01000047.1:0-417 GCF_000801015.1 Aeromonas sp. ZOR0001
CCAGACTTCGTTGGGCTTCGTCGGCGCAAAGACCTGACCAAGGAGATTCTCCGCCACCGGCAGGGAATGAGAAGAATGGGTTGTCGCCTTGAATTTGCGCTTTTGTTTGCAAGACAACCCCATTTCACGGCGCAATCGCCCAATCCGGTCCCGTCCGGCGTAAAATCCTTCGGCGGCCAACTCAGCTTGTAAACGCGCTTCGCCATAGGTCTGGCGCGTCTTGTTGTGAGCAGCCCGAATGGCGACCTTGAGTCGTTCATCTTCTTGTTGGCGCTGTGACGGTGGACGCTGGCGCCAGTGGTAGAAGCCCGCACGAGAGACCTCCAGCACACGACAGATAACGGAAACGGGATAGCGGTCCTGCTAGTTGGCTATCCACGCGTACTTGGCAGTGACTCCTGAGCAAAGTACGCGGCG
>NZ_JRJY01000063.1:0-38155 GCF_000801015.1 Aeromonas sp. ZOR0001
ATTTATTGGGGGGAAAGGTGTAAACCATATTCAGGACGGGACAGTAACAAACAAAAAAGGAAGATACCTGAGTATCTTCCCTTTTTGGTGATATGAGCGTTGCTACTTTTGCAGGATCAGCCGTGTTGGCGGCGGTCGTTGGCCTGGGCCAGCAGCATGCGGCTTTCACGCAGGAACTGGTCGGCATGCTCGCCGAAGAAACCGGAGACTTGCGAGAAGGCGTTGATGAAACCGTCCCTGTCCCCCCGCTCCAGCAGCCCCAGCGCGTCGCCGAAGTTTTGGTAGTAGCGACGGATCATCGCCAGATTCTGCGGTGACGACAAAATGATGTCGGCATAGAGGTGGGGATCCTGAGCGAACAGCCGCCCCACCATGGCGAGCTCCAGCCGGTAGATGGGGGAGCTCAAACTCAGCAGGCGATCCAGATTGGCCTGCTCCCGGGAGAGGTGCCAGCCATAGGCAAAGGTGGCGAAGTGACGCAATGCCTGAATGAGGGTCATCGCCTCATCGTGGGCCTTGGCTTCCACCTGTTGCAAGCGGGCGCCCCAGATGGTCATCTGATCCAGCAGCCATTGGCTGGCGGCGGGGTCACGACCCTGGCAGCAGACGATCACCTGCTTGGCGAGACTCGCCACATCCGGCCCGAACATGGGGTGCAGTCCCAGTACCGGCCCTTGGTGCGCCGCCAGCATATGTTCGAGCGGCACCGCTTTCACGCTGGTGACATCGACCATCAGGCAGTGGGCGGGCAGGTTGCCGAGGCGGTCGATGATCTGGCAGGTGATATCGATGGGCACCGCCACCATCACCAGACCGGCTCCGGCGAGGATCTCGTCAGCGCGCGGCCAGTCGGCTTGTTCCAGCGTCTCGACCCGATAGCCTGAGAGGCTGAACATATGGCCGAACAAGCGGCCAAGCTGGCCCTGACCGCCGATGATGACCACCTTGCCTAGATCCGGCTTTATGCATTTGAAGCCGGTATCTTTCTCGCTGGCATAAGATTCACGCATCACCCGGCGCAGCACGTCTTCGATGAGATCGCCGGGCACCCCCAACTGCTCAGCCTCGGCGCGGCGGCGGGCCAGCATGCTCGCTTCCCGATCCGGTGCATAGATGGGCAGGCCGTGGCGGCTCTTTACTTCACCCACTTCTCCCACCAGGGCCAGACGGGCGGCCAGCAGATCGATCAGCTGCTTGTCCACCGCATCTATCTTGTCCCTGAGTACATTCAACTCTTCAGCCATATCCAGTCCCTGCTGGCGCCGCAGCGGCGCCCTGAAAATCAAGATGCAACAAGGTATCACGGCATGAGCGGTTTGATGCCACCACTAGTGATACCTCGATTGTTCAATAGGTTACGACAAGATACCACGGCTTACCGTGCAGTTCTGCTCTTGAGGGGGTCAGCCAGCTGGTTGTGGCAGCGGGCCAGCAGGGTGGCGGTGGTGTCCCAGTCGATGCAGGCATCAGTGATGGAGACCCCGTAGCGCATCTGCTGCTTGGGCTGCTCGCTGGACTGGTTTCCCTCGAACAGGTTGGATTCGAGCATCACCCCGATGATGGAGCGGTTGCCCTCCTGGATCTGGTGGATGACGTTGTCGGCCACCTTGGGCTGCAAACGGTGATCCTTGCTGGAGTTGCCGTGGCTGCAATCCACCACAAGGCTCGGCAGCAGGCCCGCTTTCTCCAGCGCCTCTTCCGCCAGCGACACGTTGACCGAGTCATAGTTGGGATGTTTGCCGCCGCGCAGGATCACGTGGCCATCCGGGTTGCCCTGGGTCTGCAGCAGCGCAACCTGGCCCTGCTGGTTGATCCCCATAAATGCGTGAGGGGAGGAGGCCGCCTGCAACGCATTAATGGCAGTCCCCAGGTTGCCGTCGGTGCCGTTCTTGAAGCCGACCGGCATCGAGAGGCCGGACGCCATCTCCCTGTGGGTCTGGGATTCGGTGGTGCGGGCGCCGATGGCTGACCAAGAGAAAAGTTCGGCCAGGTATTGCGGGCTGATGGGGTCGAGCGCTTCGGTGGCCAGCGGCAACTCCAGCTCCGCCAGCCAGCAGAGCAGCTCGCGGGCACGGTGCAGCCCCAGCTCCACATCGAAGGTGCCATCCAGATTGGGGTCGTTGATAAAGCCTTTCCAGCCGACCGTGGTGCGCGGCTTCTCAAAGTAGACCCGCATGACAATGTAGAGAGAGTCCTGATAGGCATCATGCAGCGCTTTGAGTCTGGTTGCGTACTCTTTGGCGGCGTCCATATCGTGGATGGAGCAGGGACCACAGATCACCAGCAGGCGGTGATCGCGGCGGTGAATGATGTCGGCGATGGTATTGCGGGCCCCTTGCACGAATGCCAGCGCCTTGTCGGAGATGGGTAACTTCTCCTTGAGCTGGGCAGGCGTGATCATCACTTGTTCGGACTGGATATGGATGTTGTTCAGGGGGTCTCTTTGCATGATTTCATTCTCTCTACTGTATTAAGCCAAAAGCGGTTGTACCTAAATATTTACACTGGTACCTAATTTGTTACGCAACCGCCATCACCTTACCAAGGAAAAACAAACAATCAAGTGAAACTAGTGGGTTTACCGCTAAAAAGTCAGATAAAGGAGCTGCTATATAGCGCGAACAGGAATAATACAGAGGGTTTTTCGGAGGGTTAATGATTTTTGTGTAATTTAATGTTTACGACTTGAGGGCGTAAAGGCTGCGTTGCCCAGCTGTTTACCCACAGTAAATGGTATCTCTGGGAGACTGCAACGCGATGGCAATGATGGTGTGAGGCGGCTATCTGGTCAGCCATAAAAAGAGGGAGCCATAATGGCTCCCTTTGCGGTAGGAAGGGGGATCCCGTCTGGCTGCGGATCAGCGCTTTTGTTTTCCCTGCAGCTCTTTGTTCAGGCGAGTGAGCATCCCCTGGGTGACCAGCACTATGCCCTGCTCGGAGCGGTGGAAGCGACGTGCATCTTCATCGGCGTTTTCACCTATCACCGTGCCTTCTGGCAGTTTGCACCCCTTGTCGATCACCACCCGGCGCAGTCGGCAACCGGCACCAATCTCCACACCTGGGAAGATAACGGCCTGATCCAGAGTGCAGAAGGAGTCGACCCGCACATTGGTAAAGAGCACCGAACTCAGGATGAAAGAGCCACTGACGATGGTGCCCCCGGCAAACATGGAGTTGATGGTCATGCCGTGCTGGCCGTTTCGGTCCTGCACGAACTTGGCGGGAGGAGTCATGTTCTGACTGGTCCAGATGGGCCAGTCCTGATCGTAGATATCGAGCTCCGGCGTGACGGAAGCGAGATCCATATTGGCCTCCCAGAAGGAGTCCACGGTGCCCACATCGCGCCAGTAGGGGCGGCGATCCGGACAGCAGCCGACACAGGACATGCCAAACGGGTGAGCGAATGCGGTGCCCTCTTTCACCACGCGGGGGATCACGTCCATGCCGAAATCGTGATGGGACTGCTCGTTGGCAATGTCCTCTTCCAGCAGCTGATAGAGATACTCCGCATCGAAGATATAGACGCCCATGGAGGCCAGCGCGGTGTCGGCCTTGCCTGGCATGGCTGGCGGGTTGGCAGGCTTTTCGACGAAGGCATTGATCTTGCGATCATCATCCACCGCCATTACCCCGAAGGCGCTTGCTTCACTGCGTGGCACCTCGATGCAGGCAACGGTCACCTTGGCGCCCATATTGACGTGGTCGAGCAGCATGGCGGCGTAATCCATCTTGTAGATGTGATCGCCTGCCAGCACCACCACATATTTGGGGGCGTGATCGCGGATGATATCCAGATTCTGGTAGACCGCATCGGCGGTACCCCGATACCAGTTCACCTCATCCACCCGCTGCTGGGCAGGGAGCAGATCGATAAATTCGTTCATCTGGTAGCGCAGGAATGACCAGCCGGATTGGAGATGGCGCAACAGGCTGTGGGATTTGTACTGGGTCACGACACCGACCCGACGAATGCCGGAGTTGATGCAGTTGGAGAGCACGAAATCGATGATGCGGAATTTTCCGCCGAAATGAACGGCAGGTTTTGCACGGTTGTCGGTTAACTGTTTGAGGCGACTACCCCGCCCTCCTGCGAGTACCAAAGCCATGGTCTCGTTCAGCAACTGTCTGGATTTTGCTGTATTGGCAGGTTGTAACAACATCTCATATCCCTTTGTAGATAAATCACTACAATGTTGCCTCCTTTGAGCCCTCAAGAAAGTGCTTTCAGTCACATTTTATGGTTTGCGACGTAATAAAATGACCTTTTTGTTATTAAAAATGACGGGTTGATCCGTCATTGCTTTCAATATGGTCAGTTGTCAATTGAAGCGAGCCGAGCAACAAAAGGGACGGCGAGAGACCGACAGGAGGAATGGGAAAAAGCCCCTGCCAATGGTTGGCAGGGGCCCGGTTTGTTGAGACCCGGTGAGCCGGGTCTGATTAACAAGGTTCAGGCTGCGTTGGCCAGTGGCTCCTCGCTCTTCTTCTGGTAGGCCTGCGGGGTGAGCCCAAGCAGCTCCTGCACGGTCGAGGCGACGGTAATGGAGGAGACGGTGCCCACCAGGATCCCGGCAAACAGGGTGAAGGAGAAGCCGTAGAGGGCGTCACCGCCAAACAGCAACAGAGCGCCCACGGTAAACAGGGTGGTGCCCGAGGTGATCATGGTACGACTGAAGGTCGCCTTGATGGCCACATCGGAGCATTCGTGGATCCCCATCTGGGTACGCGAGCTCAGCAGATCCCGCAGCCTGTCCGAGATGACGATGCTGTCGTTGAGGGAGTAGCCGATCACCGCCATCAAACCGGCGATAATGTTCAGATCGAATTCGATCTGAAAGAGTGACAGCAGCCCCAGCGCTACGATGGCGTCATGGACCACCGAGAGCAGGATGCCGATGGCCTGACGCCACTCGAAGCGAAACGCCAGATAGGCCGACATCGCCAGCGAAGCCACCAGCACCGCCAGCATCCCCTGCTGGAACAGTTCGGCACCTACCTGAGGGCCGACGATGGTGGTGCGCAGCAACTCGACCGGCATCCCCAACTGTTGGGTCAGCATGGTGGCGAGATCCGCCGCGGGCCAGGGCAGTTCGTGGGGGGGCAGTTTGATCAGCCACTCGCCGGGAATTCCGGCCGAGCTCAGCTCAACGGCTCCCGCCAGCGGGGAGACCAGCATGGCATTGAGCTCATGGGCCTCTTTCAGGGTCTGGATATGAAACTCCAGCAGGATCCCGCCGGTAAAATCGAGCCCCAGTGTCAGGCCGTTCACCAGCAAGATGGCTACACTGGCCACGGTCAGCAGGATGGAAGCCCACAGGCCGATATAGCGCCAACGGGTCAGCCCCATGGCAACGATCATTCTCAACATAATTCTCTCCTTGGCCAGCCAGCATCAGGCTGTTGGCCCATCACGACGTGTCGCGACACGCCGGGAAATAGTGTTCTGCTTTGGCCACTCCGGCCATATCCATGGCCGATGGCGCAGCCAAAGCCGCTCATCAGAGGGACTGCTGTCCCGTTACACCTTCAGCGTGCGCTCGCTGCTGCGTCCCCAGAGGGGGTTGATGATGGCGCGTGTCCCCCAGATCCCGGTGATCATGCTGGAGAGCAGACCCAGAATGAGGGTGATGGAGAAGCCCTGCAGCGGCCCGGAGCCGATGGAGTAGAGCACCACGGCGCAGATGAGCGTAGTGATGTTGGCATCGAAAATGGTGTGGAAGGCCGAGCGATAGCCAAAGTCGATGGCGTTGGCCAGTGAGCCCCCTTCTCGCAGCCGGTCCCTGATCCGCTCGAAGATCAGCACATGGGTATCTACCGCCATGCCCACCGTCAGCACTAGACCGGCGATCCCCGGCAGGGTCAGCACGGCGCCCGGCAGCACTGCCAGCATGCCGACCTGCATCAACAGGTTGGCGACCAGCGCCGTGATGGCAACCCAGCCGAACTTGCGATACCAGGCCATCATAAACAGCATCATGCCCGCCATACCGAAGGCCAGTGCGGTGAAGCCCGCCTCGATATTCTGCATCCCCAGGGTCGGGCCAATGGAGCGCTCCTCGAGGATCTTGAGGGGGGCGGTGAGGGCGCCGGCACGCAGCAGCATGGCCAGCTCCTGAGCTTCCGGCAGACTACCAATGCCGGTGATGCGGAACTGGTTGCCAAGGGCGGTCTGGATGGTGGCGACGTTGATCACTTCGCTTTGGGCGCGCAGTTTGCCCTGGGCGTTAGTCTTGTACTCGGTGAAGACGGTCGCCATCGGCTTGCCCACATGCTGGCGGCTGAACTGGTTCATCTTGCTGCCACCCAGGGTATCGAGCACGATATTGACCTGGGGTTGACCCATCTCGCCCATGTTGGCGCGGGCATCGACGATGTGCTCGCCGGTGAGTACCGGCTTGCGCGCCATGCCGACGGCCTGACCGTTGCGATCGGCGATATAGAAGTGGCTGTCGGCTTTGGCCTCGTAGAAGGCCAGCGAGGCGGTGGCGCCGATCACCTCTTTCGCCTGCTTGGGGTTATGTACCCCGGGCAGTTCGATACGGATACCATCCTGCCCCTGACGCACCACCGAGGCTTCGACGATGCCGAGCTCGTTGATCCGTTTTTTCAGGATCGACAGGTTCTGGGTCACGGCGTTGTTGACCAGCAGGGTACGCTCCGCCTCGCTCAGCACCAGTTTCAGATCATTGCCGGAGCGGGTCAGCTTCCACTGATCCTGACGGGTACCGGCACTCTCCTTGATGATGGCGAGCCAGCTCTCCTGTTCGGCCACCTCCGGCAGGGTGACGGCTACGGCGCCCTGTGCGCTGCGCGTGACGCTGGCGCCGCGCAGGTTGGCTTCACGGAAACGGGTGCGCAGGGTGTCGACCAGATTCTTGGTCTGATTGTCGATGACAAAGTCCACGTCCACCCCGATCAGCAGCTGGGAGCCGCCACGCAGATCGAGCCCCAGCTTGATGGGGTCGGCGCCAAGGCGGGTGATCCAGGCCGGTGCGTTGGAGTGAAACTCCAGGGTCAGGGCGGCACTGTCGACCCCTTGCTGCTCCAGCAACTGCTTGGCGCGCTGCTGTTCACCCTGGCTGGCAAAGACCAGCTCGACTCGCTCAGGTTGCTCAATGACCTTGAGCGGGGTCAGGTGTTTGTCGCTCAGCAGCATCTGCTGCTGGGTGGTCAGGCGCTGCTGTCCGTGCAGGCCGAGGGAGGGCTGCTCACCGAAAAAGGTGGGCAGGGAGTAAAAGGTAAAGGTCAACAGCATCAACAGCAGCAGTGCGTACTGCCACTTGCTCATGCGGTTGAGAACGGTGCGATTGCTCTTTCTCATGGCAAACAAGCCTCTGTCAGGAGAATGGTGCCCGGGCCGATAGCAACAAGGCTCGGCAAGGCGCAAAAAATGGGATGCATCAGATGCGGATCAGGCAGTTGCCGGATCCGTCAGGAAGAGGAGATGAGCAAACAGTGGATGTGCCAGCCCCTCTGGGGTCAGGCGCTCAGATAGCTCTGGGTGAAGCGGTACTGCAGATGTTGGCGCTGTAGATGGCGCCGATGGATCGCACCGAAGCGATCGCGAAAACTCTGTTTGTGATAGAGCTCGGGGGCCAGCATCAGCCAGCCGAGCAGCAACAGCAGGATGGCCTGGGCCGACCAGCTCTGGATCAGCTCGTAGACCACACTCTTGGGCTGGTTGTCACTGCGCAGGGATTGTTCGAGACGCAGCAGGTGATTCTGATGGCTGCCGACAAACTTGATGATGCCATCATCACTGTCGCTAAGCTGATTGAACACCTGAGTCTGCTGCTGTTCACTCTGGGGAGATGCGGGTAGCAGCGGGCCTTCCATTCGGGCGATGGAACAAAGCAGGGTGAAGGCAATAACCAGAGATACCAGCACCAGTTTTACTTTGTCGATAAGGCGCAAAAAGTTAATTCCCGATAAATAGAAAGGGCAAACTACCATAAGCGCCCGGTTTGAACAAGGTAGCCCCGGGCGCATGGCACCATTCGGTGCCGCTCGTCAGCTGCCGCTCATCTGCTTGAAGTCGCGGGCATAACCCTTGAGCAGGGAGTAGAGATGGGCCCGCTGGGAGATATCCAGCGACTGGCTCATGGCGCTCAGCCAGTTGACGGTACGCTGGCGCGACTGTTCGGTATAGCCGGTAAAGCGGCCATCCATCAGCCCATCCCCCTCGGCCAGCAGGTCAGTCAGCTCGCGGGTAAAGTCGGGACTCTGGCGCTGCTTCATCAGCCTGTCCAGCTCCTGGGTCCAGGACTCCTGAAACTCGAGCCAGGGGGGCATCAGCTCGTATTGCCATTCGGCCCACTGGGCCACCAGTGGCGCCTGTGCCGGTTTCACCTCGCCAATCCAGAACTCGAGCCGCTTGTTCATCTTGTCGCGAAACTCCGCCAGCATCTGCTCTTTGGGCTCAGTGGCAAAGTCCTTTTGCCGCTCCTGTTGCCGCTTGACCCGATCGGTCATAAAGCGGGCCACCTGCTCGTCGGTCAGGGTGCGCGCCAGCCTGACCGCGCGGGGGATAGTGTTTTCCAGCGTGCGGGTCAGGCTCTGCTGCACCGCATCGAGGTTGGTCGAGATCTGCTCCGGCGTCATGGGGCTGGCCACCGCCTTGGCCAGTGCATCGAGATCCCTGGCGTAGCGCGGCAGCTCGTGCTGGCGGTGCCAGGCCATCAGCCCCTTCACTTCGCGGCTGAGCAGCTCCTTCTGCGAATAGGAGAGGGCAAAGTAGTCATCCAGCTGCCAGATGATGGCGGTATCGAGCCAGTAATAGATCACCCGGGTGGAGCAGCCGGTCAGCAGCAGGCCGATCAGCAGCAGACCCCAGGTTTTCGGCTTGTGCCAGCGCACCTTGTTTATCATCTGTTACTCCAGTCGTTGCCGGTTGATGGCGATCAGGGTGTCATAGTCGAGTGAGGGCTGTTGCTCTGCCATCAGCAGGGCCCAGAGCAGGCCGATATAGTCGACCCAGGGTAAAAATGCCTCGCTCTGAAAATCGGGCCACTGGTGGCGCGGCACGGCCTGCAGATAGTGCGCTTCCAGCTCGTCGCGCCGCTCGGCGGGCCACTGATGGGTGCGCTGGATGCTGGCGAGCTCAAAGCCGGGGTGACCTGCCGCGCCATACTCCCAGTCGATGACCCAGGGTTTGCTTCCCAACAAGTTAGCCGGATTGAGATCATGGTGGCAAGGGCGCCAGCAATCATTTGGCTCACTGCTGGCGAGCAAGCCCCGCTCCAGAGCGGGCAGCCAGGAGGGAATGCGGGCCAGTCGGGCGCGATAGCCTGCGGCGTGAGCTCGCACCGCCATCACCACCGCAGGCAGCGGCAAGCGATGGAGCTTGCCCAGCACCTCAGCCAGCAGGCGGGGCTGATCGGCTTCCGGTGGCGCCGCGTGTACCCAGTTTGGCTCATCGCACCATTCGAGCAGCATCAGGCCGCTGGCGGGATCGCTATAGTGGCAGGGCAGCGCCAACCCTTCTGCCATCGCCCCCTGATAAAGCTGCCACTCGGTGGGACGGTCGATGCCAAGGCGCACCGGGTCGGAGTGGCCCTGACGCAAAAAGTAACTGCGCCCCGAGGGGAGGCGCAGTCGATAGTTGCAGTTGGTCAGACCTAACCCGAGTGGTTCCAGCTGCCCCTCCCGCCAAGGGGCGGGCAGGCTGGCCAGTAGCGGATCACAGTTGCCTGTCACCGGGAGCCTGTTACCAGCCAAAGGTGGATTTCTTCGCCTGTTTGCGGATCTCTTTCTGATCGGCCCACAGCAGTTCGCCGTTTTGCAGATCCATCAGGTTCATGGTCATCTGGTAGTAGACATCCTTCACCTTGCCATTGTCCTTGACGATGCTGGCGAGGTTGCCATAGACCATGTAGCGGGCACCGGTCTGCTTGCCCAGACGCACCATGGAGGCAGGATCCACCATGCCGCTGCTCTGCTGGTATTCGAGCTGCTGCTTGACGGCGGCCACCTTGCTCATGTCGACGAAGCGGAACTTGCCGGCCCGCAGCAACTTGGTGCGGATGGTATCGGTGATGGCTTCGGTATCGATGTGCTCGGAGGTCTTGTTGCGGATAGAGTCCATAAACATCACCGGACGACCGCCTGCGGTGATCTCGCTGGTGGCGGGGGAGGCCAGCATGGAGTCCGCCATCTTGTCGGCGATGGCCTGCAGATCGCTTGAGCCGTAATCGACGGTAACGGTTTCGGTTTCAGTGGGATCGCCATAGCTGACGGTGGTGCTGGAGCAGCCGCCCAAGAGCAAGGCGCCGGTCAATATCAGCAGGGCATGATTCATTTTCATCAGTAGGATTCCTCAATCACTTCGCGTACGTAAATCCGGTAACCCTGCGCCGCCGGGCTGGGCGCCAGGGCCGAGAGGGTGCGGGTCTGATAGCCATGCAGCTTGATGGGGGTCCAGCCGCGGCCATCGCTGGCGACCTCCTGACCGGCCTCATCATACCAATAGAAGATATATTGCAGCTTGTTATCGCCGCGCTGGGTGCTGGCGGCGGCCACATTGACTTGCAGCAGGCCATTTTGCTGGCGGCGGCTCAGCTCGGTCAGGGTGACGTTGACGTTTTGATGCTGCTCCAGCGTGGGTGCACCGCCCGCCGGGCCATAGAGCGCCAAGCCGGAGGTGTTGGTGGCACAGCCGGTCAGCAGCAGCGCGAGCCCGAGGGCCAACCCGTATGCTTTCATCTTGCTCTCCTTAATCGGGGTGAGTGGGGCCGCGTGTGAGCCTGCCCGGTTAATTGTCTTGCTCATCTCTCTTCGCCATCTGCTCAGAGCGGCATCACCCGGGTGGTCAGACCGGCGCCGAGGCGCTGTACCCAGACCAGGGTGGTGCGCCCCTTGTGGATGGTGAGCGGCAATTGCCGCTGCGCCGCCCCTGCGCTCAGGGTGAGGTTGATGTCACCTGCCGGCACCATCCCCTGCCAGCTCGATGCCTGCGCTGGCAGCGTCAGCCAGCTGCGGGTATCGGCCCGCTCCGAGAGGGTGTTGAAGATCCCCACCAGAATATTGCCCACATCGCCTCCCTCTTTGGCGGCGGTGCGGCGCATCTGCTCCTTGGCCACCAGCCGCAGCGCCTGGCGGGTCAGCATGCCGGGCAGCCGCTCCTGCAGATCTTTGGCGGCCAGCGCTTCCAGCCTGACCAGCTCGCTGGTCTGCCAGGCCCGCTTGCCGACCTCCACCGTCAGCGGGCCGGTGTCGCTGGCCCGATTATCGTAATAGGGGATGGCGACGGTAAAGGTGCGAAAATCGCCGCGGGAGGTGGAGATGGGGAGCGGCAGGAACAGTTCGCGCCGTGCCGGGATCAAACCATCTTCAAACAGCACCACCAGTTGGCCTTGATCTTTTGCAAGCGGCGGCGCTTTGCGGCCTATCTTTTTCTCGGTCTCGCGGATCTCGTCCGGTGAGCCACGCAGCCGCGCCAGACGCAGCAAGGCATCTTGCAGGCTGCGGTTGTCCGGCGCTATCTGGTAGCCGCGCTGATAGTCGACCCAGGCATCGTTGAGATCCCCGGCCGCCTCATAGAGCACGGCGGAAAAATAGAAGGTGTAGGCGTTCTGAAAACCGTTTTTGACCTTGCCGATCAACCGGTCGAGATCCGGTGCGCCGCGCGACATCAGCTGGCGCATCTCGCCTTCTGCTTCGCCCTCTTCGCTCTCATCCTTCGCCTTGCGCACCTCATCGGCTCGCCGTTTCAGGGCCTGCTCCTGCACTTGATTGGCCCGACGTATTTCCACCAAGGCGCCATCGGCATCACCCCGTTGCAGATAGTTGAGGGCCAGATAGTGGTGCAGCATGGTGCGTTCGTAATCGGGAGTACGATAGGCCATCGACTGATCGTTGGTGAGCAGACTGCCCACCTGATCCAGACCGTGGCTCAGCCGGTATTCGGCCTGATTGTCTTCCCACTCAAGGCGGCTGTCGGCGGCGGTGAACGCCTGCTTGCTGCCGGCATCCTGACCTGCCAGCCAGGCGATGCGCCCCTCTTCCAGACGATCCAGCACAAAGGTGTCATCCCCAAGGGTCGAGTCGCGCACCTCGGGCAGCGCCTCGGTGGCATGGCCCAGCAGCAGCTGGTTGCGCAGGGGCACCATCTGATCGGAGTAGGAGACGAACATATCCTGCCAGCGGGAGGCGCAGCCTCCCAGCAACAGCAGGGCGCCGCAGAGCAACAGGGCGCTGCGGCAGGTTGAGGCGTTGCGATTCATTACAGGCTGAGCAGCGGTCCCAGCGGCTGGCCACCGACCAGATGCATGTGGATGTGGTAGACCTCCTGCCCGCCGTGGCGGTTGCAGTTCATGATGAGGCGGTAACCATCTTCGGCGATGCCCGCCTCGCTTGCCAGCTTGCGGGCCACGGTGAACATCCGGCCAAGGGCCAGTTCATGTTCGGCTTCCACGTCATTGACGGTGGGGATCAGCACATTGGGGATGATCAGAATATGGGTTTTGGCCTTGGGCTGGATATCCCGGAATGCGGTGACCAGATCGTCTTGATAAAGGATGTCGGCGGGGATCTCTTTACGGATGATTTTGCTGAAAATGGTTTCTTGCGCCATGGCTAACTCCCTTATATGAAACAGAAAATTGAACTAGAACCCCAAGCGGCTCCCGAAAGGGGGGGCGAGCAGCACGCCAAGTGTGACACAAGCCGACATTTGACACAGCTGATGTCCCATTCCCTTCAGTTATTGTTAAAAATACCGATAGCCAGAGGGACGTCATCTGCAGCGCCTGTTCAGGGTGGTCTGCAGGGTATCAAAAGGACGGGGTACTCAGGCAAGGGACTTTTGCATATACAGCGGGACAATAATGAAACAAACAATGTCGGATCTCTCCATCTTGCAGCGAGTCTACCTTGGCTTCGCGATCCTGGTGGCCGTGATGGTGGCCAGTTCACTGCTCACATTTCGTAGTCAGGAGACCCTGGGGAACGCACTGGAGCAGGTTACCCAGCAGTCTATGCCGCTGGTGATTGCCAGCAGCCAGACCCAGATCACCCTGCTCAGCGCCAACAAGTGGCTGGGGGATGTGCTCACCGAGCAGGATCCCAAACAGCTGCCGGCCGAAGTGGCCGAACTGAAACAGGCCAAGGCTGCGGTGGGCAAGAGCCTTGACGTCTTGCGCCAGCAGGTGGCCCACCACCCCGAACTGCAAGGGGAGATGAGCAACCTCAGCCAGCAGGTCGACAGCTACCTGCAACTGACCGATACCCTGCCCGGCGAACACGAGGCGCTGCTCACCCGACTGCACAAGGTCAATCTGGCCAAGGGGCAGTTTCAGGTCAGTCTGCCCCAGTTCAAGAAGAGTCTGGGTGACATGATGGTCACCATCGACGACAGCTTTATCAAGATGCTCTCCGAGACCTTGACCACCAAGCTCTCCGCCATCGAACTCTCCACCATGGACGCCCTCAATCAGACCATTCCGGCCCCCATCGAAGGGGCGCTCAAGCGCAACAAGATGCAGATCGAGGGGTTCAACAGCACCATCAAGGATCTGCAGGGGGAGCTGAAGAACTTCGAGAACGACATGGGCCACTATGTTCACGGCTTCGTGCGCGACACCACCGCAAGCGAAGGCGTGCTCTCCCAGTATCTGGCGCTGATGAAGCAGCAGGAACAGATGCGGGAGAAGAGCAAGCAGGCCAGCGCGCTCATCGTCGAGATCCAGAACCGGCTTGAGCGGATCACCGGCCAGAGTCAACAGCTGATGAGTCAAAGCATTCAGCACGCCAAAGCCACACAGAGCCAGAGCACCCTGACCCAGGGAACCAGCATCGTCGTCGCCATCCTGATCGCCATGCTGGTGGCTTATACCTTGGGCAAGGCCATTCGCCGTCCGCTCAGGGAGTTGCTGCGGGTGCTGACCGAAGTGACCCAGGGCGACATGACCCAGCGCATCGGTTTTCAGAGCAAGAACGAATTCGGCCAGCTGGGCAGCCAGATCAACCTGCTGATTGCCCAGATGGGGGAGGTGCTGGCACAGCTTTCACAAGCGTCTGCCCAGCTTAACGATGCCGCCCACGGCAACCGCCATACCACCGAATCGGTACGGGCGGATCTGGAGAAACAGCGGCAGGAGACCGCCTCGGTTGCCGCCGCCATGACCCAGATGGAGGCCTCGGTGCGGGAGGTGGCGCAGGCTGCCAACCAGACTCTGGAGCGGGTGCAGGATGTGGAGAAGGCCTCCGAGATGGGACGCAAGGTGATGGCAGGCAATATCACCACCACTCATCAACTGGCGGGCAAGCTGCAACAGACCGGCAAGGTGATTGGTGATGTGAGCGCCATGAGCAGCCAGATTGGCAACATCCTCGATGTCATTCGAGGCATCGCCGAGCAGACCAATCTGCTGGCCCTCAACGCCGCCATCGAAGCGGCGCGGGCCGGCGAGCAGGGGCGCGGATTTGCGGTGGTGGCGGATGAGGTGCGCAGTCTGGCGGGCCGCACCGCCCAGTCCACAAGCGAGATCCAGACCATGATCGAGAACCTGCAGCAGGGAGTCGCCAAGGCGGTGACCGTGATGCAAGAGTGCTCTCGCGAGATGGACAGCTGCGTGGATCAGAGTTCTCACGCCAACAACGCCATGGAGGAAGTGCAGGGGATTGTGGTGCTGATCAGTGACATGTCGAGCCAGATCGCCTCTGCCGCCGAGCAGCAGCAGGCCACCAGCGCCGATATCGCCACCAACCTCAACCGCATCTCCGATATCTCGGATCTCAACTATCAGGGGATCGAGCGGGTAGCCGAGACCAGCCAGCAGCTGGACTCCCTTGCCGAGCAGCAGGAGAGCCTGGTCAAGCGCTTCCGCCTCAGCGCTTGATGGTTGCATGTTGAAATAGAGAAGGCCCTGCAGATGCGGGGCCTTGTTATTGTGGTAGTCAACGCAGAAATCACGCGTAGGCAATCGCGCCCTTGCCGACCCCTTCATAGGCGACAATCTTGACGAACTTGTCGCCCACCATCTTCTTCACTTCGCGGGCGATGTAGCAGGCCAGCAGCTCGACCGTGGTGTCGGTGTCGATCATCTCCACCTCGGCGCTGGGGATGGCCAGCTGGAACAGCCCTTGCGGCGCCACATATTTGAAGCCGCAGTGATGCTCGCCAAGCTGGGCATTGGCGCGGGGGCTCAAAGCGAGCTCGGTCAGCGCCACCTTGTCCTCCTCGGTGCCGAGGTAGATATCCCCCCAGCGTTCGGCCCAGTTGAGCTCAAGCTCCTGGTCGCGCTCGCCATCGACGTGGATCTCGATGGGAGAGCGGTGGCCGTGGGCTATGCGCTGACAGTTGCCATCGTGCTTTTTCAGGCCGTGGCTGTAGTGGTAGAAGGCGCCGGTGATCGCCTCCTGACGCAGGGTCAGGGAGAGATCCTTGATATTGCCCGGCAGCCGTTTGGCCAGTACCGCCAGCAGGTAGCGGGTCACCGACTCTTTATCAACTTGCGGGGCCGGGATAAAGGCAAAGCCCTGGGATGGGCAGCGCAGATGGATGGAGCGACCCGGGCGCAGCAGATCCACTGTGCTTTCGTTACCATCCAGTGTCTCGACGTGGATCAGCGGGCACTCGGTCGGCACCAGCAGCTTGTGGTCCACCTCTTCATCGATGATCGACTTGATCAGCTTCTTTACCCGGCCAAAGTCCAGCAGCATGCTCATTTCGTTGAGCTCACCGCTCATTTCGATATCTACCATCCAGCTCTCGCCCACCATGCCGCGGCGTTCGCACAGGTAGCTGGAGTCGATCACGGTCAAATCTCTTACAAATAACTTCATCAGTCAGGCCTTGCTACAGAGAAAGGGCAGTTTTGCGCTATTATGACCCGCGATTATCGGCAAAGGAACTGGAACCCCCCATGAACAAACTGCTTATCAAGAATGCCACCCTGGTCAACGAAGGCCGCATCTATGCCTCCGATGTGTTGATCGAGGGGGAACGGATTGCCCGCATCGCCCCGGATATCGAGGCGCCCGATGCGCTGGTGATCGATGCCGCAGGTCGCCATCTCATCCCCGGAATGATCGATGATCAGGTCCACTTCCGGGAGCCGGGATTGACCCACAAAGGGACTATCGCCAGCGAATCCCGCGCCGCCGTCGCCGGTGGCACCACCAGTTTCATGGAAATGCCCAACGTCAATCCCCAGACCACCACCCTCGACGCCCTCGAAGCCAAATACCAGATCGCCGCCAACTCCTCCGTCGCCAACTACAGCTTCTATCTCGGTGCCACCAACGACAACCTTGAAGAGATCAAGCGTCTCGATCCCAAGCAGTCCTGCGGGGTCAAGGTGTTTATGGGCTCCTCGACCGGCAACATGCTGGTGGACAATCAGGAGACCCTGGCGGCCATCTTCCGCGAAAGTCCGGTGATGATCGTGACCCACTGCGAAGACACTCCGACCATCGCCAAGGCCGAAGAGGCGGCGCGGGCCAAGTGGGGCGAGAATGTGCCGATGGGCGAGCACGGCCGCATTCGCAGCGACGAAGCGTGCTACAAATCCTCCAGCATGGCGGTGGCGCTGGCGAAAAAATACGGTGCCAAGCTGCACGTGCTGCATCTGACCTCGGCCAAGGAGCTGTCGCTGTTTACCGCCAGCCACGATCTGAGCGAGTTGAAAGACAAGAACATCACCGCTGAGGTGTGCGTTCACCACCTCTTCTTCAATGAAGCCGATTACGAGACCCAGGGCAGCCTGATCAAGTGCAACCCTGCGGTGAAGAGTGCTGCCGACCAGCAGGCGCTGCTGGATGCGGTACGCAACGATGTGCTCGACATCATCGCCACCGACCACGCGCCCCACACCTGGGAAGAGAAGCAGAACAGCTACTTCAAGGCGCCGTCTGGCGTACCGTTGGTGCAGCACTCTTTGCAGGCGCTGCTGGAGCTCTACCACAACGGCGTGTTTACCCTGGAGACTATCGTCAAGAAGACCTCCCACGCGGTGGCCGAGCGCTTCCAGGTGCAGGATCGCGGTTATATCCGCGAGGGCTACTTCGCCGATCTGGTGCTGCTGGATCTGGGCAAGCCCTATGTGGTCAACGATGACAACATCCTCTACCACTGTGGCTGGTCGCCCTTCAACGGCTACCGCTTCCACAGCACGGTGGAGATGACGCTGGTGAACGGCCAGATCGCCTGGCAAAACGGGCTGGTGACTGACCAGATCCTGGGCAAGCGGCTGACGTTTAACCGCTGATTGTTCGCAAAGCAGGCGAACGCACCGTGGCTTAGGAATTGGCGGCGTTTCCCTGTTGACAGGGCAGGGTCATCTCCATAAACTCTGCCCCCGTCAGCCGAGCTGACTCCGTCGGTGTGTAGCGCAGCCAGGTAGCGCATCTGCATGGGGTGTAGAGGGTCGGAGGTTCGAATCCTCTCACACCGACCAAATTCCCCGGTAAAGGCCTTGTCAAACGACAAGGCCTTTTCTTTTGCCTGCTATTTGCCGCACAGGCGCGAAGCCAGTGGTGATGCACGCTGGTCGCTGCTGGCGCGAGCGGATTGTGCAGCCACCGCGCTTTATGGTGTAGTAACGATTCTGTTGCTCATTTGCCTGGCGAGGCGTCTCGTGTCTGCATCCGTATCTAAACCCTGTTGTCTGCTGATGCTCACCCTGCTGCTGGTGGGCTGCGCCACCCCTTATGAGAGTGAAAAGTCGTTCTGGAACGGCCAGACCGGTTTTTCCCAGACCCGGCTTGGCCCGGACAAGTGGCAACTGGAGTTTGTCGGCAACGATCTGGTGGACAGGGAGACCGCCCGCAAATATGTGCTCAAGCGGGCAGGGGAGCTGGCACTGGCAGAGGGTTACTCCTGGCTTAAGGTCGATGAGCTGACCATTAACCGCGATGCCGTCAGGGTGACCCCATCACGGCCGATCTTCGGCTTTGACGAAGATGAACCTGATCTCTTTATGGCCCAGATGCAGGTGCAGCATACCATCTCGGCGCTGCTCACTTTTCGCCTGTTGCCACGGGCACTCGATGAGCGAACTCTGAATGCGAAATATCTCGCCGAAATCAAAATAAACAGTGATTAATATTGGTGATTTGCAAGATCTATATCACATACACCTAATGGCAGGATAAAATTCTGGATAAAGCCTCTAGATTTACCCCCTGCTTTTAGGCATTCTCCCAGCATACCAGCCGCCAGGAATCAACGGCTCGGATCACAAAAACGGACTGTAGTGGCTCCCACGCCACTGTTTATGGCTTGCACCAATCAAAACCGGGACTCCCCCATGAAAATGAATAAACTGACGGTCGCCATCCTCATCTCCATGATGTTTGGTATCCTCACCGGCCAGGGCTATCGGATGTTTGCCGCAGATCAGGCTGCGGATTTCGCCAATAACATCACGATCCTGACCGATATCTTCCTGCGCCTGATCAAGATGATCATCGCTCCCCTGGTCTTCACTACCCTGGTGGTCGGTATCGCCAAGATGGGCGACACCCGCACCGTGGGGCGTATCGGTGCCAAGACCCTCGGCTGGTTTATGCTGGCCTCCCTGATGTCCCTGAGCCTGGGTCTGGTGATGGTGACCCTGATGCAGCCGGGTGTGGGTCTCTCGCTCTCCCTGCCCAATGACACAGCCAGCTCGGGCATTGCTGCCGGTGCCATTACCCTGAAAGATTTTGTGACCCACGCCATCCCCAAGAGCGTGGTCGAGGCGATGGCCACCAACGAGATCCTGCAGATCGTGGTCTTCTCCCTCTTCTTCGGTCTGGCTGCCGCCGCGCTCGGCGATCTGGCCAAGCCGGTGGTGGTGCTGATGGCCAGCGCTGCCGAGATCATGCTGAAAGTGACCGGCTATGTGATGAACTTTGCGCCGTTCGCGGTATTTGGCGCCATCGCGGCCATGGTGGCCAAAGAGGGGCTGGGTATTCTGGTCACCTACGGCAGCTTTATGGCCCAGTTCTATATCGCGCTGGCCTGCCTCTGGCTGCTGCTGATCGCCATGGGCAGCGTCTTCCTGCGTGGTCGCGTCATCAAACTGCTGGCGATGATCCGCGAGCCGATCCTGCTCGCCTTCTCGACCGCCAGCTCCGAAGCGGCCTATCCGAAGACCCTGGATCGTCTGGAGAAGTTCGGTTGTGACAAGCGCATCGCCAGCTTCGTGCTGCCGATGGGTTACTCCTTCAACCTCGACGGCTCCATGATGTACTGCACCTTCGCGGTAATGTTCATCGCCCAGGCGTATGGCATCGAGCTCTCCATGGCCCAGCAGATCACCATGCTGTTGCTGCTGATGGTCACCTCCAAGGGGATGGCCGGGGTACCGCGCGCCTCTCTGGTGGTGATTGCCGCCACCCTGAACCAGTTCCATATTCCGGAAGCGGGCATCCTGCTGCTGCTGGGGATCGACCACTTCCTCGACATGGGCCGCTCAGCCACTAACGTGTTGGGCAACGCCATCGCCGCCAGTGTAGTTGCCAAGACCGAAGACAGTCTGGGTGAAACCGTCGCGCTGGGCGAGAGTGAGCCAGCCAAAGCCTGATCACAACGCCATGAAAAATAAACAACAACGGCCCGCCAATGCGGGCCGTTGTTGTTTATGGCTCGTCTACACTGCTAGATAGTTTTCATCTGGAGTGTACGGTTATGAACATTGCTCGTCGGCTTCAACTGATAGCGCTGCTGGTTATGCTGGCGCTTGTTTTCCTCAGCTGGTTCAGTATCAACCGCCTTGGGGCTGGCAATCGAGACTTGAGCTATGTGACGGACAATACGGTGCCCAGTATTGCGCTGATCAAGGAGGTGCAAGCTGCGTTCTATGAGCTGCACTCCCGGGTTCAAAGCCATATCCTCAACACAGACAATGACAAGATGCAGCAGATAGAAGTGGATATTGCCGAGCATCGCAAACAGATCAATTCGCAACTGGAGAAATATAAAGCAGAGATGCTCTCCAATGACGAAGACCGACGCCTGACCGACGATGATCAGCGCATTATTGCGCAATATTATCAGGAGATAGACAAGGTTCTGCAGCTCTCCCACCAAAACAAAAACGACGAAGCGCGAGACATGCTGGCAGGAGAAGCCACCAGAGTGTTCCAGCAATTTGCCAAGGCAATCGAGCTTCATGTCAACTTCAATATGGATTTGGGACTGGCGCTCAAGAAGCAGGGCCAGGAGAATTATGACAACAGCCTGCAAACCCTGTTGTTTATCGCCGGTGGTGCCACCGTACTGACGATGGGGCTGTTTGTCTGGTTGTTCAATCAGGTGGCCAACCCCCTTCGTACCGCCATGGATACCCTGACCCGGATCCAGCGCGACCTCAACTTTACCCTGAGAGCAGATGTGAAACAGCAGGATGAGATTGGCCTGACCCTCAATGCGGTCAACCGGCTGCTCGATACGCTGCAACAGACATTTACCGAATTTTCCGTAGGCAGCTTGCAGATCAAGAGCACTGCCGAATCCCTCTCTCAGGCAGCGCAGCACCTGGCCAGCTCGGCTAATCAGGCCAATGATGCCACCAGTCTGATAGCCGCCGGTGTGGAAGAGATGACGGTCAGTATCACAGATATCTCCCAGCGTACTCAGGAGACGAGCCGCATCACCAACGAATCAGGGCAACTGGCGACCGAGGGAGGCCGGACCATCGAGCGCACCGTCCATGCCATCAACGAGATCGCCGACTCGATCCGGCAGGCCTCGGCCGAGGTCATTGCGCTGGGTGAGGGTATTTCGCGCATTGGCGGTGTGGTCAACGTGATCCGTGATGTGGCGGGGCAGACCAACTTGCTGGCCTTGAACGCGGCCATTGAAGCGGCGAGGGCCGGGGAGTCCGGCCGTGGCTTTGCGGTGGTGGCGGATGAGGTGCGCAAACTGGCAGAGCGGACGGCGCAATCCACCCAGGAGATCTCCGCTACGGTAGAGGCGATCCAGCAGGAGTCGAACAATACGGTCTCCCGCATGCATCTGGTGGAGGAGAAGGTGAGCCAGGGGGTCACCATGGCGACCGAGAGTGGTGCCATTATTGCCGAAATCCGCAGTGCGTCGCACCGGGTGATGGAGCAGGTGGGCGAGATCACCAATGCCATCCGCGAGCAGAGTTCGGCCGCCGAGTCGATTGCCCATCAGGTGGAGCAGATTGCTCAGGTCGTGCAGCAGACCAGCAGCACAGCGGAAGAGACCTCAGCCGCCGCCGAGGAGCTCAATGTCACCACCGAGAGCATCCACCAGCAGATATCCCGCTATCGCATTCAGTAACGCCGAGAGTTGTTATCCATCCGCTATCCCCGCCAGCCAGCTGGCGGGGATTTTTTTATATGGCTTGCTTAGAAGCCTGAGCCCGGTTGCTGCAAAAATGTCGCCTCTTCCGGTGTGCTGGTGCGACCCAGAATGTCGTTGCGGTGGGGGAAGCGGCCAAAGCGTTCGATGATCACCTGATGACGGCGGGCAAAGTCGGCAAATCCTGCGAAGGTCGCTTGCGCCGGTGTGCCAGCCTGCTCGGCAGCGAGTGCCTCGAACAGGGCCACACTTCTGGCCTGTTGTTCGCGGGATTCTGCATGTTCCAGCGGCAGATAGAAGAAGACCCGCTCCAGTGGCGAGAGGGATTTGTCCGCCCCGATGGATAGCCCTTTCAGGCAGAGATCCCTTGCTAGCGGATCCTGGGCAAAGGCCGCAGGCGTGCCGCGATGGATATTGCGGGGCAGCTGGTCAAGCAGCAGGATCAGCGCCAGCCGACCGCTGGGGAGATCGGCCCAGTGGGCGAGGCTGCCCTCGGCTGCCGCCTCTGCCTGTTCGCCAAAGCGGCTGGCCAGCAGGGCATCTGTTTCGCTGCTTTTTCCCCACCAGAGCGGGGCTTGCCGTGTGGCCCGCAGGACATCATCGGCTTCGTCGCCAAACCAGAAAGCGAGCAGAGGTTGCCAGGGTTGCATGGGAACTCCTTGAGGTGATTCAGAGGGAACCAGGAACAAATGGCTCAGGGGTGCTGCCGAAACGGCGGCTTCTCGTTACACTGTGCCATCTTTTGCCCGAAAGACGTAACCCCCCGATGGCGAGCGCCGGATTTTTGGCTCGGCCGATGATGGCCTGCGATCGCCATGAGGTGGTCCTGTTGACCCTGGTGGTTATCGGGATGTACATCTCTCTCGCGGTGTTGTTCTCACTGATATAAGGAATCTTTGATATGGCCGGAACCAGTTTGTTGGCCCTGCTCGACGATATCGCCAGCGTGCTCGATGACGTGGCGCTGATGACCAAGATGGCGGCCAAGAAGACCGCCGGGGTGTTGGGTGATGATCTGGCCCTCAACGCGGAGCAGGTCTCCGGGGTGCGCGCCGAGCGGGAGTTGCCGGTGGTGTGGGCGGTGGCTAAGGGGTCATTTCGCAACAAGCTGATTTTGGTGCCCGCCGCCATCGCCATCAGTGCCCTAGTGCCCTGGCTTATCACGCCGCTCTTGATGCTGGGAGGTGCCTACCTCTGCTTTGAGGGGGCCGAGAAGCTGGCCCACAAGTTCCTGTCTCATGAAGTGAGCGAGGGGGAGGCACATACAGCCCTCATTCCCGATGATCTGGTGGCCTTCGAGCAGCAGAAGGTGAAGGGAGCGATCCGCACCGATTTTATTCTCTCTGCCGAGATCATCGTTATCGCCCTTGGCACGGTACAGGGAGCAAGCCTCGCGCTGCAGCTCTCGGTAGTGGCGGGCATCGCCCTGCTGATGACCATCGGGGTCTACGGGTTGGTGGGGCTGATCGTCAAGCTCGATGACATCGGTCTGCATCTGCTGCAAAAAACCGATGGCAGCGCCCTGCGCCGCGCGGTGGGGCAGGGACTGCTGGTGACTGCGCCCCGTCTGATGCACCTGCTGGCACTGGTAGGGACGATCGCCATGTTTATGGTGGGCGGCGGCATTCTGGTGCATGGCTGGCCCTTTGCCCATCACCTGATTGAAGGTGCCGCCGCCGTTGTCGCCACCCTGCCCACAGTGGGGGCCGTACTGGCGGCGGTGACGCCGACTCTGCTCAACGCCGTGGCCGGTGTGGTGGTGGGTCTGCTGCTGGTTGCTGTGATGACGCTGGTGAGCCGTCTTGCCCCGGCCAAGGTATAAGCGAGCTTGCGGGCCATTGTCTCTTTTTTCCTCTCTTCATTTTTTGGCCTTCGGGTTGCCCGGTTTCGGACTTGCTGCCCGCAGGTCTGTTGCGCCTCCCGATAAAGGCCTTTGCGAGAAGCTATGTATCAACAACAGTGGAATAACGACCATATCTACCCGGGCCTCGACAGCCCGGAGCTGGAAGCGGACATGCGCGCTGCTCGCCACGCGCTGGAAGAGCTGGCCAGCTATATGGCAGGTCTGGACGGGGTGCGCGGCGATGACGCAGCGCTGCAGGATTTTTTGCGGGAAGTGCGGCTGCGCGCCAGCGATATTCGCCATGTCGGCTGGAACGTCGCCATTCTGGCCGCCTGCCGTGGCAGTCAGGATGCGCGGGATCCGCAGGCCAAACAGCTGGCGTCCCGTGCTCGCGCCCTTAATGCCGATCTGTTCAAGACCCTGGCGCCGGTGGAAGATCTGATGCTGGCGTTGCCGGAAGAGGAATTCGCCGCGCTGATGGTGGATCCGCTGCTCGGTGAAGAGGCGTACCGCCTGCGCCACGAGCGTCGTTTGCAGGATCAGCGCTTGCCGGTGGCGGCGGAGCAGCTGGTGATCGGTCTGGGCACCGATGGTCTGCACGCCTGGGGCAACCTCTACAACGATCTGGTGGGCAAGATCCGGTTAACCATTGATGGCCGCGAGATGGGGCTGGCCGAGGCGAGCAATCTGCTCTCCAGCCCGATACGTGCGCTGCGTTTAGAAGCCTTTGATGCCATCAGCGCCGGTTGGGAAGGGGAGCAGGAGACGGTTGCCGCTATCCTCAATGCCCTCAACGGCTGGCGGCTGGAACTGGCCCGTCAGCGCGGTAAAACCCGTGTGCTCGATGCGCTGGATCTCTCCTGCCACCAGAGTCATATCGAGCGTGCCACCCTCGATGCCCTGATAAGCGAAACCTGGCGAGCCCGTGGGTTGGGCCAGCGGGCGCTGGAGCTTATGGCCGAGCGCCTTGGTCTCGACGATCTGGGGCCGGAGGATCTCTTTGCACCGCCGCCAGCTTCCAGCAGCCGTGACATTCCTTTTGATGAGGCGATCGAGTTGATTGCCGATGCCTTTAGCCGATTCGATCCCGAGATGGGGGCATTTGCCCGGATGATGGCCGAGAAGGGGTGGATTGATGCTGCGCCCACGCCAAATCGCCGCACCGGCGCCTACTGCACCAAGTTTGCCGAACCGGTCGAACCGCGGGTCTTCGTCACCTATGCCGGCACCATGGACAATGTCATTACGCTGGCCCATGAGCTGGGCCATGCCTGGCACAACTGGGTGATCCGCGATCTGCCGATGAGTCAACGCAGCTACCCCATGACGCTGGCGGAGACCGCCTCCATCTTCGCCGAAACCCTGGTGCGCAGCGCCCTGTTCGAGCAGGCGCAAAGCCCGGAAGAGCAGCTGGCCATCACCTGGGCGGAGGCCGATGGCGCAGCCACCTTCCTGGTCAATATCCCGGCTCGCTTCGATTTCGAGCAGGCCTTGGTGGCCGAGCGGGCGCAGGGTTATGTGTCGGCAGAGCGACTCAAGGCGTTGACTGACGAGGCATGGGGGCGCTGGTATGAGGGGAGTCTTACCCGCTATCACCCCATGTTCTGGGCGGCCAAGGCGCACTTCTCCATCGCCGGGCTGGGCTTTTACAACTACCCCTATCTGTTCGGTTATCTGTTCAGCCTCGGGGTCTATCAGCAGTTGATGAGCCGCAAGGCGGCGGGGGAAGAGGGCGTGGCCGAGGCCTATCGCGCCTTGTTGCGCGATACCGGCCGGATGAGCGCCGAAGATCTGGTAGCCAAGCATCTGGGGCAGGATATCCGTGAGGCCGCCTTCTGGCAGGGGAGTCTGGCACAAGTAGCGCAGGCGATAGAGCGCTTCGCGCAGTTGCCTGCCTGATTGGGTCAGCGGTGATATGAACAACAGGCCCCGGACAGTCTCGCTGTCCGGGGCCTGTTTGTTATGCCTGCTCTTGCTGCGGTTTGATGGGGCCAACGAACAGGGGGCGGGTCTGGTGAGTCAGATCCGGCTGATAGCCGTTGAAGAAGAGGTTGAGCAGCACCGAGCTGATGGTGGCCAACAGAATACCGCTATGAAAAAGCGGTTGTAGCTGCGCCGGAAGCTGTTGGAAAAAATTCCCGGAGACCGTCGGGATCATGCCAATTCCGAGACTGATGGCAACGATATAGAGGTTGTGGCGGTTGCTGTTGTAATCGGTGCGCGCCAGGATGCGAATGCCGGTGGCCAGTACCATACCGAACATCACGATACCGGCGCCCCCCAGCACGAAGGGCGGGATGGAGGCGACCAGCACCGACATCTTGGGGATGAGGCCAAAGGCGAGCAGGATCCCCCCCGACATCACGCAGACCCAGCGACTCGATACCCCGGTCACGCTCACCAGACCGATATTCTGGGAGAAGGAGGTGTGGGGGAAGCTGTTGAATATCCCACCAATAATGGTGCCGATGCCATCCACCCGCAGCCCGCGTACGATATCACCGCGCCTGGCCGGATGGCCGACGATGTCGCCAAGGGCCAGAAACATCCCCATGGATTCGATAAAGGTGATGAGCATGATCACCGTCAGAGTGGCGATGGAGATGGGATCGAAGGTGGGCCAGCCGAAGGCGAAGGGCACTATGGGGGCAAACCAGGCTGCCTCGCCGAGGTCATCGAGGCTTACTTCGCCCATGGCGATGGCCACCGCGAAACCGAAGATGATCCCGAGCAGCACCGAGATATTGCTGAAAAAGCCCTTGGTGAAGCGGGTCACCAGCAGGATAAAGACGAGCACCAGAAAGCTGGTGCCGATATAGCGCAGGCTGCCATATTCCGGATTACCCTTGCCCCCCGCCATCCAGTCGATCCCCACCTGCATGATGCTGATCCCGATGGAGGTGATAACCACCCCGGTGACGACGGTGGGGAAGAGTGGCATCAGCCGACCTATCAGCGGCACCAGCAGGGTCGAGATGATACCGGCGGCGATGGTGGCGCCGAAGATGCCCGTCAGCCCCAGATCCGGGTTGGCTCCGATGGCCAGCATGGGCATCACGGCGGCAAAGGTGACCGACATGATGACCGGCAGCCGGATCCCGGCAAAGCGGCCAATCCCGACACATTGCAGCAGGGTGACGATGCCGCAGCAGAAGAGATCCGAACTGATGAGGTAGGAGATTTGATCCTTGGGCAGCCCCAGACTGCCGCCAATCACCAGTGGCACCGCCACGGCGCCGGCGTACATCACCAGCACATGTTGCAGGCCCAGGGTAAAGAGTTGGCCCATGGGGAGCATGCGCTCCACTTCATCCACCGGGCGCTTGCGCACACCCGGTCGGGGGGAGGGGGGATTGGTCTCGTTCATGAACAGATCACTCCTTGAAGCCCGCGCAACTGCTACAGGCAAGATAGTGAAAGCCGCAGCTTTCCCGGTCATTGATCTCGTGTATTGACAGAGGTGCCAGCTCCCTCTGCAGTAGTGAGAGGGATCCGGTGCAGCACGGGTCAGTGCACAAAACATGCACAACGCCGCTCACGAGAGAAAACGTTTGGCGATAACGCCTTGTTTTTGCGGGATGAGTCACATACCGGCCAGATAAGTGTCCGGCTGTTGGCAGGGGAAAGAGGTGGGGGCATCTCAGATTGGTAAGGGGTTTATCATTATCGGTCTGGCGATCTCACTTTGATAGCCGGGCACCATAACGTTGCTCGCAATGCGCCCCTCTGCATGTGACGGCGCTCGCGGGCCGCAGGGCGCAATCGGGGGCGGGGGCGTGATCCAAAGCAAGAAAGTTGGATGTTTTGGTGGCGCACGGGGCCGCCGCTGGGGTAGTTTCGATAAAACTGACACAGATCCTGAGGTCTTATCCATGATCATCTATCTGCATGGCTTTGATGCCACCAGCCCAGGCAATCACGAGAAAGTGCTGCAGTTGCAGTTTATTGATGATGATGTGCGTTTCGTGCACTACAGCACGGTTCACCCCCGTCATGATATGAGCCATCTGCTCAAGGAAGTGAAAAAACAGCTCGATATGAGTACCGATCCCAAACCGCTGATCTGCGGCGTGGGTCTTGGTGGCTATTGGAGCGAGCGGATCGGCTTTCTGTGCGGCATTCGCCAAGTGATCTTCAACCCCAACCTCCATCCGGAAGAGAACATGCAGGGCAAGATCGACCGGCCGGAAGAATATGACGATATCGGTACCAAGTGTGTAACTGAATTTCGTAAGAAAAATTCAGGAAACTGCCTGTGTATCCTTTCCGTTCAGGATGAAGTGCGCGATAATCGGGACACTGAACGTGAATTGAAGAACTATTACGACATCGTGTGGGATGAGCGCGAGACTCATAAGTTCAAAAATATCTCGCATCATCTGCAGCGGATGAAGGCCTTCAAAGAAGCCTGATCCATCACGTCGACCGATTTCGTTTTAGGGAGCCAATGGCTCCCTTTCGTTTTGAGGAACCGAGGAAAATCATCATGATGAATATTGTCGTTGTAGGCGGCGGCGCCGGTGGCCTGGAGCTGGCCACCAGTCTGGGTCGCAAGCTTGGCAAGAAGAACAAGGCCAAGATCACTCTGGTCGATCGCAACCGCACCCACCTGTGGAAACCCCTGCTGCACGAAGTGGCCACCGGCTCCATGGACGCGGGCATCGATGCCCTGAGCTACCAGTCTCACGCCAAGAACCACGGTTTCGACTTCCAGCTCGGCACCCTGACCGACATCAAGCGTGACGATAAACGCATCGTGCTGGCCCCGATCCACGACGACAATGGCGACATCGTGGTCAACGAGCGCGAGCTGCCCTACGACTATCTGGTGATGGCCATCGGTTCTGTCTCCAACGACTTCAACACCAAGGGCATCAAGGATAACTGTATTTTCCTCGATAGCCCCTCCCAGGCGCACCGTTTCCACAACAGCATGATGAACCGCTTCCTGCAGTTCGCCACCGAATATCAGCCGGGCGACAAAGTGAAGATTGCCATCGTTGGCGGCGGCGCAACCGGCGTTGAGCTCTCTGCCGAGCTCTACAATGCGGTCGAGCAGCTCTACGCCTACGGTTTCAAGAACCTCACCACCGACAGCCTGAAGGTGACCCTGGTGGAAGCGGGCCCGCGCATTCTGCCGGCTCTGCCGGAGCGCATCAGCGGCGCCGCCCATCAGGAGCTGGTCAAGCTGGGTGTGGACGTGCGTACCGCCACCATGATCACCGAAGCGACCAGCGACGGTCTGCACACCAAGGATGGCGAGCTGATTGAAGCTGACCTGATGGTGTGGGCGGCCGGTATCAAGGCTCCGGATTTCATGAAGGATATCGCTGGTCTTGAGACCAATCGCATCAACCAGCTGGTGGTGAAAGAGACCCTGCAGACTACCCGTGACGAGAACATCTTCGTTATCGGTGACTGCGCAGCCTGCCCGCAGCCGGATGGCAAGTTCGTGCCGCCGCGCGCCCAGTCTGCCCACCAGATGGCCAGCCAGGCATTCAAGAACATTCTGGCCAAGATGAACGGCGGCGAGATGAAGCCCTACCTCTACCACGACCACGGTTCGCTGGTCTCCCTCAGCCGCTTCTCCACCGTGGGCAGCCTGATGGGTAACCTGATGCGCGGCTCCATGATGGTGGAGGGCTACATTGCCCGTCTGGTCTACATCTCCCTCTACCGGATGCACCAGATCGCCCTGCACGGCTACGTCAAGACCGGCCTCATCATGCTGGTGGGTCGCATCAACCGGGTACTGCGCCCGACCCTGAAGCTGCACTAAGCCAAGGTTTGACAGAATTCGGAATACCAAAAGGAGAGGCGATGGCCTCTCCTTTTTTATGGGCGCAGATCAGGAAAGAGAGCGTTACTTGCCCAGATAGGTGCGGTCGAAAAAGGTATTGACCCAGTGAGGGCGGTAGATGGCCAGCACCGTCATCGCCATGCCGTTGAGCAGAGCTTCGGGGAACAGCAGCAGTGGCCAGATGGAGAGATAATCCGCCGTGATGGTGTGCCAGGGGTAGCTGTGACTGAGCCCCATCAGCAACGCACTGGCGGCCACCTTGACCGAGATGGTGATGGCGCCGCCGAGAAAGGCGGCCACGAAGATATAGACAAAGAGATGGCGCGGCAGCCAGGCCCAGCTGGCCAGAAACAGCAGCCAGCTGGTGGCTACCGGCAGGGCGATGCCCACCAGTGCCTGCCAGCCAAAATCGGCCAGATTAGTGACACCGAAGTAACCGAGCACCAGCAGGGTCAGACAGGGGGCGAGCAACGCCAGCCGCCAGCCCAGCAGCAGGGTGAGGGAGGTGAGCCCGAGAAAATGGACCTCCAGCCCCTCATGCAGGCCGGCCCTTAGATACCAGAGCGGCACCAGCGCGATGGCACTGCCCAGCAGCAGGTGTTGATAGAGGGGGTTGTCATGGAGGGTTTGCCACAGGGAGCGGCGCAGGCTGAAGGCCAGCAGTACCAGCCAGACCAGGAGGGCGGCGAGTTGTCCTTCACTCATCTTGTCGTCCATTCATGCAGTAGAGTCCGGGCGGTCTTCCCGACCGCCCATAGCAGAGCAGGCTGACGGATCAGCCTGCTTTTACCATCAATATTTGACGTTGTTGTGGTACTTGCCGAGGATGCCCTTGACCCGTTCCATGGTCTCCTTGCTGGGGGGCTTGATCCCGCTCAGCTCGTACGGGTCGCCCAGCACATCCCACTTGTGTTTGCCGAGCTCATGGTAGGGGAGCAGCTCCACCTTCTCCACGCTCTCGCCCAGCTCGGCGATGAACTGACCCAGCCCTTCGGCGCTCTCGTCGTCATCGCTCCAGGTCGGTACCACCACGTAGCGGATCCACATGGTCTTGCCTTTGGCCGCCAGATAGCGGGCAAACTCCAGGGTGTATCTGTTGCTGACGTGGGTCAGTGGAATGTGTTTCTCGTCATTGATCTGTTTGATGTCTAGCAGCACCAGATCGGTCTGGTCGAGCAGCTTGTCCACCTGTTCGTCGAGATGACGGACGAAGCCGTTGGTGTCGAGACAGGTGTGGATCCCTTTCTCTTTGCAGGCGGTAAAGAGTTCGGTAATGAAAGCGGGTTGCAGCATGGCTTCACCGCCGGACGCTGTCACGCCACCGCCGGAGGCATTCATGAAGTGGCGATAGCTGGTGATGTCACTCATCAACTCCGGTACGGTCACTTCGCGGCCACCTTCGGTATCCCAGGTATCGCGGTTGTGGCAGTACTTGCAGCGCATCAGGCAGCCTTGCATGAATACGATAAAGCGTATTCCCGGGCCATCGACAGTGCCGCAGGTTTCGACGGAATGGATCCGGCCAACGGTGCCGTGAGCTCCGGCTGGCTGGCTGATTTCAACGGCAGGGATCCGATTAATGACAGACATAAACAACTCCAACGATTCGAGCAGGCCGTTATTTTATTACATAAACCCCTATTGATCCTACACCTTTAGTCCGGCGCCCGGCTGCCAAGCAGCTGCTCCAGCCCCTTGACGGTGAGCGGCCGACTGGTGAGAAACCCTTGATAATGCTGGCATCCCAGTGCTTTGAGGATGGCCAGCTGCGCCTCCTCTTCCACCCCTTCGGCGGTGACGGTAAAACGAAAGACCTGGGCCAGATCGAGTATCGCCTTGACGATGGCTCTGTCCTGTTCGCTGTGTACCAGGGTCTGAATGAAGCTTCTGTCCAGCTTCACCTCATCGGCGGGCAGATCCCGCAGATAGGCCAGCGACGAGTAGCCGGTGCCGAAGTCATCGATGGAGATGAGGATGCCGAGCTCCTTGAGCTGGCGCATTCTGGCAATACTCTCCTGCCGATTCTCCAATACTACCGATTCGGTCACCTCCAGCAGCAGGCGGGAGGGGGGCACACCGGTGTCGCGCAAGATGTACTCTACCTGTTGTACGAAGCCCTGGGTGTGGAACTGGCGGGCACTGACGTTGACCGACAGATGGGGGATCTGCAGGCCACGGTTGAGCCAGAAGCTGTATTGGGCGCAGGCGGTCTTCATCACCCAGTAGCCGATTTCGAGGATCAGGCTGGTCTCTTCGGCGATGGGGATAAACTCCCCGGGCGGTACCATGGTGCCGTCGCTGCGCTGCCAGCGCAGCAGCGCCTCGATACCCGACAGCGAGCCATTGTCGACCCGGTATTGCGGTTGGTAGTGGAGTTGCAGCTCGTGGTGACGCAGGGCATCGCGCAGCTCATTGGTAAGGGTCAGCCGGTTCTTCTCATGCTGGGCCATCGCCTCGGTAAAGAAGACGTAGTGGCCCTGACCGGCGCGCTTGGCCATGTGGGTTGCGGTGTCGGCCTGTTGCATCAGGACCAGATGATCCGTCTCGTTGCCGGAGAAGAGGCTGATCCCCACCGAGGCGCTGCAGTGCAGTTTGTGATCGCCGATGTCGAACGGGGTGCGAAACAGCCCCATCAGCTCGCGGGCGAAGTGCTCTGCCAGAATTTTGGCGGTGACTTCCCCTTGTCCCAGCTGGGTAAAGAGCAGGGCAAACTCATCCCCCGAGATGCGCGCCTGCACCAGATTGTCCTGAGGCAGTTCCCTGAAACGCTGCACCACGGCCTGCAGCAACAGATCGCCGCAGGCGTGACCGAGGGAGTCGTTGATCGACTTGAAGTTGTCGAGATCCACCAGCAGCAGGGCGCCCCACTGGCCGTTGGTGGCGCTCAGGGTCTGCTGCAAAATATGGTTGAGGCTGCGGCGGTTGTGCAGACCGCAGAGATCGTCGTAGTAGGCGAGCTGCTCGATATGTCTGGCCGCCTCTTTTTCCTGGGTGATGTCGTAGAAGCTGCAGATGAAGTGGCTGAGCTCCCCCTGCTCATCCTTGACGCCGTTCACCATCAAGCGCACCGGAAAGAGGTGCCCATCCTTGTGCAGACAGCGCTCTTCACCGAGCCAGAACTCCTGCTCGTTGACGGTGCGGCTGACATCTTCCTTGAGATGATCCCCGTAGTAGGTGGGGCGCAGCTTGCGAATGGAGTGACCGATCACCTCTACCTCGCCAAATCCGGTGATCCGGCTGAAGGAGTGGTTGACCTTGAGGATGATGCCGTTGTGATCCATCACAATCAGCCCATCGTGGGTATTAAAGGCTACCTCGGCCAGCCGCAGGGCATCGTCGGTGGCGAGGCGCTTGAGTTCGATGGCGGCCCGCTCGTGCTGGCTGCTCAACAGATCCAGCAGCTGTTCGGGCTCCTCAAGGGGGGTATCGAGCAGCAGGGTGATCTGGCCAATGGGGGCGCCGCTTTGACCATGGAGCGGAATGCCGATGTAGGCGCTGGCATTGAGGGCAAGCAGCCGGGTCGCCTTGGGATAGCGCACGGGCAGATCTTCCACATAGATGGCCTGACCATGCTGGAACAGCTCCTGAGCGGGGCCGGGGTCGAGCTGGATGGGCTTGAGGGTGGAGCAGATCTCCTCGTTGATGACGCAGCGGGGGATGATCCAGAGATCCTGACCGCGGGGCTGGAACTCGCCGATCCAGCCCACCCGGGCACCGCTGGCGCTCATGGCCCAGCTTACCAGCGTCTTGCAGTAGTCGATGCCGGTCTGCTGGTGCAGTTCGGGCGGGAGGGCCAGCTCAGCGCGGTGCTCTTCCGGTTGCGGTTGCCAGTGGCCGAGCAGCTGGGCGCTGCTGCGCACCAGCTGCAACATCTCCTCGCTAAGCGGTGTGGGATCGAGATACTCCAGACTCAGCACCCCGAACAGCTTGTCCTGCTCCAGCAGGGCACCATCGAGGCGTGAGCGCACACCGGCACTGGTCAGATAGAGGTGATTGCTCAGCATCGGCTGGTGGGCCGCTTCCGAGAAACTCAACGATTTGCGGGTACGCAGGGCGCGGATATAGCGGCTGTCACCACGAATGGGGTAGAGCGCCTCGACCCCCAGGGTGAACACCGGGGTGAGTTGCTCGCTGCCGAGATCGCCATTGGCCTGATAGTGCCAGAGGATGAGCCGATCGGCCCCCAAGCTCTCTTTAAGGGCCTCGAGCAGGGGCGCATACTGTTGCTGGCTCGCCATCTGGCTGAGGCGCGGCAGTTGCAATGCCAGATCGGCGATGGGCTCCTGGCGAAGGTTCTGCAGACAGATGAGCCAGAAGCCATCCTGCTCGTGAGCGAGGGCGATGTGCCAGAGCTGGCTGGCAAAGCGCACGGTGATCTTGCCGCCATGGCCGTTGGCCAGCAGTTGTTCGATGGGCAGGCGCAGGGCATCGGGTAGCTGGGCAGGCCAGGGGGCACGCGGTTCGTCGAGCCAGTAGAGCGGGGTTTGCATCACGTCGGTCAGGGCGACCAGCCGTTGACTGCGCAGATCCAGACGAAAAAAAAGCGGCGTCTGGAGGGCAGGAGGAAGATGACTGAGTGCGGTAGACGACATGAACAAACAACATCCTGTTAAGCAACCGTCGGGGTTGCAAGAATACTGCAAAATGGTGTGAAACAAAATTTCATTGAATTCTAAATTAGAAAAGCCTAATTTATTGCCCATTATCATGTATGAGGAGTCTTGCAGATGAAACGGATCCTGATTATCGGTGGTGTCGCGGGGGGCGCATCGGCGGCGGCTCGTGCTCGTCGTTTGAGTGAAGAGGCAGAGATCGTGATGTTCGAGCGGGGCGAGTTTGTCAGCTTCGCCAACTGCGGTCTGCCCTATCACATCGGGGGCGATATCCCCGACCGGGATGCCTTGCTGCTGCAGACTCCCCAGAGTTTCAAGCGCCGTTTCAACGTCGATGTGCGGGTCTTCCACGATGTGATCGAGATCGACAAGGCGGGCAAGACCTTGCTGGTGCGCAACCTGCAAACCGGTGAAGAGCAGCGCGAGCATTACGATGTGCTGCTGCTGAGCCCGGGGGCGGCGCCGATCCGTCCTCCCTTCCCCGGTATCGACAGCCCCCATGTCTATACCCTGCGCAACATCCCGGATATGGATCGCATTCTGGCGGCCCTGCATCACGATCAGCCGCGCCACGTTACTGTGGTGGGCGGCGGCTTTATCGGGCTGGAGATGATGGAGGCGCTGCACCAGCGCAAGCTGGATGTCACATTGCTGGAGCTGGCCGATCAGGTGATGGCACCGGTGGACAAGGAGATGGCCAACATGCTCCATGCCCGCATCCGGGAAGAGGGGATCGACCTGCGCCTTCGCACCGGCCTCACCGCCATCGAGAGTCTGGATCTGCCTGCCGAGAAAACCTCCGCCGTGCCGACCGCCAAAAGCGGTGGCCTGCGCCTGACCCTTAATGACGGTTCCCATCTTGATACCGGCCTGCTGATCCTCGCCATCGGCGTCAAGCCGGAAACCCTGCTCGCCGCCAAAGCGGGGTTGGAGCTGGGCCCGCGGGGCGGCATCAAGGTGGATGCCGGGATGCGTACCTCGGATCCCTTCATCTATGCGGTGGGGGATGCGGTGGAAGAGATTGACTTCGTCACCGGCGAATCTGTGCTGATCCCGCTGGCGGGCCCGGCCAACCGGCAGGGGCGCATCGCCGCCGACAATATGCTGGGCCGAAGCGAAACCTACAAGAAGACGCAAGGGACCGCCATCTGCAAGCTGTTCGATCTGGCGGTGGCCAGCACTGGCCTCAACGAGAAGCGACTGGTGCAACTGGGATTGCCGTTCGAGAAGGTTTATGTCCATCCGGGCAGCCACGCCGGTTACTACCCGGGCGCACATCCGGTCAGCCTCAAGCTGCTGTTTGCCCCGGATGGCAAGATTTATGGCGCCCAGGCCATCGGCAAGGATGGCATCGACAAGCGCATCGATGTGCTGGCGGTAGCTCAACGTGCCGGTCTCACCGTGTTTGACCTGCAGGATCTGGAGCTCACCTATGCGCCGCCGTTCGGCTCGGCCAAGGATGTGATCAACATGGCGGGCTTTGTGGCAAGCAACCACCTGAAGGGGGACACCCTGCTCTGCCACGTGGCCGAGGTACAGGCTCGTAACCCCCATCAGCTGGTGGTGGATGTGCGCAATAGCCCGGAGCTCGACAAGCTGGGCCGCATTCCGGGGGCACTGCATATCCCCCTCGACGAGTTGCGTGGTCGCCTCCATGAGTTGCCCAAAGAGAAAGAGCTGCTGATCAGCTGTCAGGTCGGGCTGCGCGGCCATGTCGCCTGCCGCTTGCTGAGCCAGCACGGCTTTAAAGTGAAGAATCTCTCCGGCGGCTTTAAAACCTGGCAGATGGCCACCGCCGAGTAACCGTTTTATTTCTGTGCCTGTTTGCCCCTCTCCCTTGTGCGTGCAAGATGAGGGGCTTTTTGTTTCTGCTGTTTGCCCTCCTTGCATTCCCTAATTGCAGCAATATTTCGACACACTTTATTTCCTGTGCCGGACAAAATTAACGTTTTGTTCAGGGGATGGGTGCTATAACCCTTGCCTCGTTCATGATGAACCGTGTAGTAGGGAGAGTGACATGCTGGATATGCTGATGGCCATTTGGCATCAGGATTTTGACGCCCTGGTTCAGATGCAGGCGGTACCCCTGCTGATCAGTTGCCTGATGCTGGTACTGCTGCTGGAGTCCGCATTCGTCTTCCTGCCCCTGCCGGGGGACAGCCTGGTACTGCTGGCCGGTGGGTTGGTTGGCATGGGGGTGTTTGGCCCTGAAGTAACACTTATTTATCTGCCGTTGGCTGCTGGAATAGGTTCCGTGCTCGCCTACTGGCAGGGACGGGCACTGCAGCGCACCCGCTTTATGGATCATATCGAACGGATGTTGCCTCCCGACAGCCTGCCCAAGGCGACCAGGCTGCTGAAAAAGTACGGTTTTCTGGCGATGTTCTCCTCCCGTTTTATCCCGTTTGTGCGGGTGCTGACCCCCATGCTGATGGGGATTGGCCGCCTGAGCGTGCTGCGGATGTGCGTGGCCAGCTTTGCCAGTGCCTTTATGTGGGCGCTCTGCCTCAGTTTGGTGGGCAAGCTGGCGATGAATACCCCCTTCTTTCTCCACCACAGCGAACTGTTGACCCGGGCCCTGCTGATTACCTCGCTGGTGCTGTTTCTGGCGGCCGTCATGGCCATCCTGTTTCGCTGGTTCAAAGGCGGAGCAAAAAACGAGACCAGCCACGACTAGATGACAACCCTTGCCGCACTGGATCGGTGGGCAAGGGGGTTCTCGTGCTGCAGGGGGCGGAATTGTGCCCATTCGGGTAATGAGCTTTGTGTCGGGTGAGCAGGATGCCTTATCCTGTTTCCAGCCACGCTGCATTTGCAGCGCTCCAACTCGGGATGGAACCTATGCGCCTCTTCGACTCTCCCTCTGCTTCTCACCGCTCTATCGCTGAAACCGGCGCTCTGCGCCGCCGCTGGTCAACCCTGCTGCTTTGCGGGGTGGTCGGTTTGCTGTCTGGCTGCGGCCCTGCCAAGCCCACCAGCCAAATATCGACCACAGAATCCACAGCCCAGCAGGAGGCCGGGGCGCCAACTTCTGTAGTGCAGGCCAATGCCCGCCAATACCGCGATGCGCCAGCGCTGGCGCTGGTCTTCTCCGGCTCCTTGGCGCCCAAGGCCAATTGGCAGAGCTGGCTCGGGGTCAGTGAGGGGGGCAAGCAGGTGCAGGGGGAATGGATCCTCGCCGACGATGGTCGCACTCTCTATTTCCCGAACGTTCAGCCCGATAAAAGCTATGAGGTGAGCCTCAAGGCGGGGCTGGGCCCATCCCCCCAGAGCTGGACCCTCAAAACCCGGCCGCTGGAGGCGGGAGCCTCCTTTACTGCCAGTGGCATGGTATTGCCGTTGCGTCAGGAACTTCGCCTGCCCATCAGCGCGGTCAATGTGGATGAGGTCAATATCGACTTCTTCCGGGTCGATGCGGAATATCTGCCCCGTTTTCTGGCGGAATATCGCCCCGGTGCCGGCATGGGTAACTGGGAGCTTGAGCAGATCACCCAGCGGGCCAAGCGGGTGTTCAGTGGCCGCTATGCGCTGGAGCTCGATGCCAACCGGCGCGAGACCCGTCTCATTAATGTGAAAGAGCCGCAGTTGGCCGAGGCTGGCGTCTACTTTGCTGTGATGTCGCCCCTTGGCAACTATTACTGGCGCAAGGAGACCACTTATTTCGCGGTGAGCGACATGGGGCTCAGTGCACGCCGTTACCGCGATCAGCTGGAGGTGTTCGTGAGCTCCTTGGCCAGCGCCGACCCGCTCAAGGATGTGCAGCTCTCCCTGCTCGATGAGAAGGGCAACCGGTTGCAGGTGCAAACCACGGATCCACAGGGTCATCGCCGCTTCGATCAGGTGCAGGGGGCTCGCCTGCTGCTGGCCGAGCAGGGCAACCATCTGGCGGTGCTGCGTCTCGATGGGGCTGCGCTCGATCTCTCCACCTTCGATCTCGGCACCCAGCCCTGGCAGGCCCAGCAGTTGTATCTCTTTAGCGGGCGCGACCTTTATCGCCCCGGCGAGCGGCTCGACAGCGAGATCCTGCTCAAGGGGCAGGATGGCCAGCTGCTGCCGGGGATGGCGGTGGAGCTGGAGGTGAAACAGCCGGATGGTCAGCTGCTCGAACAAAAGCGGCTGCTACCGGACAATCTTGGCGCGGCCCATTACGGCTTGCGTCTGCCGGACGATGCGCCGCTCGGGCGCTGGACCATTAACCTCAAGACCGCCGCTGGTAGTCGTTTCGAGTGGCCCTTTTTGGTGGAGGAGTTTCTGCCAGAGCGCTTGAAACTGCAGCTTGGCAAGGGGCCGGATGGGGAATTGCTGACCCTGCAACAGGCGCTCACTCTGCCACTGCAGGGGGACTATCTCTACGGTGCGCCAGCGAGCGCCACCAAGGCGAAGGCGGAGGTGAAGATCAGCCGCGCCACCATGCCCTTTACCCAGTGGCAGGAGTTCACGCTGGGTGACGTACTGCTCGCCGAGCAGGCCAAGGATCTCGAGGCGCGGAGTCTCACCCTCGATGCGCAGGGGCAGGGGACTTTTTCGCTTGCTGATGAGCTCGATGGGGTGCGCGCCCTCGGGCCGCTGGAGGTGGCCTATCGGGTGTCGCTCGCCGAGCCCGGTGGCCGCGCCGTCAATCGCAGTCGCACCCAGTATGGCTGGCC
>NZ_JRJY01000063.1:38240-59730 GCF_000801015.1 Aeromonas sp. ZOR0001
GCGGGCAGCCAGTGGCCGGCACTCAAGGCCAACTTCGTGGCGGATCGTGTGGAAGGTGGCAAGCCGCTCCCCTTCCAGATCCTCAACCTCGATGAGCAAGGCCAACCGGTGGCAGGGGCGGTGAAGGTGCGCCTTATCAACGAGTACCGCGACTACTACTGGCACTACGCCGATGGCGAGGGGTGGAAGTACGAGTTCAACAGCCAGCCTTATCTGGAGCAGGAGCAGACCCTGCAGCTGGATGGCAAGGGGCCGACTTCGTTCACGCTGCAACTGGCGGCGGGCTGGTATCGGTTGGAAGTGGAGAATAGTCAGGGCCATCAATCGAGCCTGCGGGTTGAGATCGGCAGTTACGCCTGGGGCGGCGGTGGCGAGCAGGCGCGGCCTGACAAGATTGCCATCACCCTCGACAAGCGCGCCTATCAGGCGGGCGACAAGGCCAAAGTGACGTTGGTGGCCCCGCGCCCCGGCAAGGGGTTGTTGCTGGTGGAAGATGGCGATGGCCTGCGCTGGTGGCAGCGTATCGAGCTCAAGGGCGCCGCTGGCGATGCCAAGGATGCCCGCGGCGAGTTCGAGATCCCGGTCAGTCCCGAGTGGCAGCGCCATGACTTGCATATCTCGGCCCAGATCGCCGCGCCAGACAGCGCCTCCAAACCGGTCAGCAGCCAGCAGGGGCAGAGCCTGCGCTCGGTCGGGCTGGTGCCGCTCACTCTGGATCGGGAAGCACGCCGTCTGCCGCTTACCCTGAGCGCGCCTGAGAAAGCGGTGCCGCTTACCCGGCTGGAAGTGACCGCAACCTCCACCCCCAATAGCCAAGGCCGTGTGGTGCTGGCGGCGGTGGATCGGGGCGTGCTCAATATCAGCGATTATCAACCCCTCGACCCGTTCGAGATCTTCTTTGGCCGCAAGCGCTTCGCCCAAGATTTGTTCGACAACTACGGCCAGGTGATCCCGCTGCAAGATGGCAAGCTGGCCCGCCTTAACTATGGGGGCGATCGGGCGCCGCTGAAAAAGGGTGGCGCGCTGGAGAGCCGGGTCGAGATAGCTGCGCTCTGGAGCGGCGAGGTGAGTTTTGATGAGAGCGGCAAGGCGGTTATCCCGCTCGAACTGCCCAACTTCAACGGCGAGCTGGCGCTGATGGCGCTGGCCTGGAACGAACAGCAAGTCGGGGAGGCCGAGCGCGCCGTCAAGGTGGTGGCGCCCTTGGTGGCCGAGATCGGCTGGCCGCGCTTTGGCGCCAGAGGCGATGAGACCCGGGCATTGGTGCAGTTGCGCAACATGAGCGGCGAAGATCAGACCCTCTCCCTTGTCTGGACCCTCAACGGTGGGCTCAAGGCAAACGGCGAGCTGCCCGGCACCCTGGCTCTTAAAAATGGCGAAGAGCAGTGGCTGACCCTGCCGCTCACCGTGACCGGGGCGAGCGGCGTGGCGAGCCTGCAGTTGGCGGCCAGCGGCAAGGATTTTGCCATCAGCCGCGACTGGACTTTGCCGCTGCGCTCCCCCTGGCCGGCCGAGACTCGCCAGCGCTACCAGATGCTGGCCTCCGGTCAGCAGATGAGCTTTGCGCCAGCTGAGCTGGCCGGGCTGGATCGTGCCAACCTGCAGGGGCTGCTCAGCCTCTCCGGCACTCCGCCCTGGGATCCGGCAGCCCAGTGGCAGGCGCTGGCCGATTACCCCTATGCCTGTCTGGAGCAGACCTTGTCCCGTGCCTGGCCTTACTTGCTGACCACGGCCGATGAGCGGGCCGCCTGGAGCAAACCCGCAGAGGGCAAGAAAGCGGCGAGCGAGGCGGACGTGCAACGCGCCCTGCTACAGCGGCTGCAGCGGTTGCAACTGCCCAGCGGCGGTTTTGGTCTGTGGGATGGTCGCTCCGACGAGGAGCAGTGGCTCACCGCTTATGCCGCTGACTACCTGCTGGCGCGCAAGGAGGTGGGCGACGCTGTGCCGGAGGCCATGCTCAATCAGGCGCTGAACCGGCTGCAAAGCTATCTCACCGACAGCCAGTATGGCGAGCGCTGGAGCAGTGCCCCCGAGCACAGCCGGTTGGCCTATCAGGCCTACAGCGCCTATGTGCTGGCCCGGGTGGGCAAGGCGCCGCTCGCTACCCTGCGCCTTATCTGGGAGCAGCAGGCTGATCACGCACGCTCCGGTTTGCCGCTCTTGCACCTCTCGCTGGCGCTCTCGGCAATGGGGGATGAGCAGAACGCCGCCAAGGCCCTCAGCCGGGCATTGGCGACCGAGCGCGGGGATGACTATCTCGGAGATTACGGTTCGCAGTTACGCGATGGAGCCCTTGAGCTCTCCTTGCTGCGCCAGCACAAGCTGGCTGCGGAGCGCTGGCCTGATCTCAGCGCCAAGGTGGCCGATACCCTGGCTCACCGTCAGTGGCTCAGCACCCAAGAGCGACTCGCCTTGTTGCGACTCGCACGCTTCGACTCGGCCGTCGACTGGCAGGCTGAGGTGACCTCTTCTCTTGGCAGTGGACCCCTGATCGGTTCGGCTCCGCTACAGCAGGGTGCCCCCGAGGCGCTGGCCGCGAGCGCCATCACCAACGAGGGCAAGGGCTCGCTTTATGTGCAGCGCACTCTGGTCGGCTACCCCGAACAGGCGCCAGCACGGATTAGCAAAGGGATGAGTGTGACCCGCAGCTGGTTCAACGGCGACGGTCAGCGTTTTGACCCGGCCAAAGTGAAGGTGGGGGATCTGGTGGTGGTGCGACTCAACGTCAGCAGCGAATCTGCCGTGCCCGATGCCCTGCTGGTGGAGATGGTGCCCGCTGGCTTCGAGCTGGAGAACCCTGCCCTTGGCAACAGCATCAAGCTGGAAGAGCTCTCCATCGAGGGGAAACCGGCGTGGCAGAGTGAGTGGAACGATTATCTCAAGCATCAGGAGTTTCGCGACGACCGCTACACGGCAGCGCTGGATCTGAGCGAGGGGAGCAACCAGCAACTGGTCTACCTGATGCGGGCGGTGACGCCGGGTCGCTATCAGGTGCCGCCGACCCAGGTGGAGGATATGTACCGCCCCGAGCTGCGTGCCGTGGGTGAGGATATCCATGAGGTGATCATCTCTGAGTAACATTCCCTCCCTTGAGCGGGTTCGCCCGCTCACTTTCTGGCAGCGTGGCTGGCTGAAATTAGTTCGCACTGGCCACGCTTGCTGGCGCTGGCTTGGTCGCCTGCCACGCTGGCTGCTCTTCTCGGTGCTGGGAGTTGTAGCACTGCTCCTGTCATTGCTGGCGCTGGATAGACTCTTCCCGCCGCCACCGCTCGACCCTGCCTACGCACGGGTGGTGCTCGACATGAAGGGACGACCGCTGCGTGCCTTTGCCGATACCAGCGGCGTGTGGCGTTACCCCGTGACCCTGGAGCAGATCTCCCCCCGCTATATCGAGGCGCTGCTGGGCTACGAGGATCGCTACTTCTGGCGTCATCCCGGGGTCAATCCGGTGGCCATGGTGCGCGGGGTCTGGCAGTGGCTGCGCTATGGGCGGGCTGTGTCGGGCGGCTCGACCCTTACCATGCAGGTGGCGCGTCTTATCGAGCCCTACCACCGGAGCGTGCCCGGCAAGCTGCGCCAGATGGCCCGCGCGCTGCAACTGGAGTGGCACTACGACAAGCGCACCCTGCTCACCGTCTACCTCAACCGGGCGCCGTTTGGCGGCAATCTGGAGGGGGTGCAGGCGGCAAGTTTTGCCTATCTCGGCAAGAGTGCGGCCAAGCTGACCTACGCCGAGGCGGCGTTGTTGGCGGTGTTGCCACAGGCTCCCAGCCGCAACCGGCCGGACCGCCATCCCGAGCGGGCCCGCACCGCCCGTGACAAGGTGATGCAGCGGCTGGTAGCGCAAGGCGTCTGGCCCGAACAGGTGTGGCTGGAGGGGCGTATCGAGCCGGTGCTGGCCCGCGGTCACTTCACGCCGATGGAGGCGCCGCTCTTTGCCCGTCTCGCCGCCGACCATCAGGCCGGGGCGCTGGTGCACACCACCATCGACGGGGATCTACAGCGCTGGCTGGAGGGACGGGTGGCGAGCTACATTCGCCGCTTCCCCGAGCAGACCTCAGCGGCGTTGCTCTTGGTAGATAACAAAACCATGGCGGTGCGCGCCTATGTGGGCAGCGCCGAGTATGGCAATTTGCGCCGCCACGGTTATCTGGACATGGTGCAGGCGATTCGCTCTCCCGGCTCTACGCTGAAGCCCTTCATCTACGGTCTGGCCATGGACGAAGGGTTGGTGCACTCGGCCTCTCTGCTCTCTGATGCGCCGAGGCTGGGCTCTGATTATCGCCCCGCCAACTTTTCCGGCGCCTTTCAGGGGCCGGTGACGCTTGCTCAGGCGCTGCAGCAATCCCTCAACGTGCCGGCGGTGCAGGTGCTGGAGGCGCTCGGGCCCGACAAGCTGGTCAGCCGCCTCGACAACGCCGGGGTGAGACTGGCGCTCTCCGACAAACCCAATCCGGCCATCGCGCTGGGGGCGGCTGGCATTCGGCTCGAGCAGCTGGTGGCGCTCTACAGTGCGCTGACCCAGGAGGGGCAGGTGGCGATGCCGGTCTGGCTGGCGGGGCAGCAGGCTGTGTCGCGCCCCTTGCTGAGTCCGGGCGCGGCCTGGATCATCTGGCAAATATTGAGCGCGCAGGGACGGGCGGACCAACCCTTTGCCAGCGAGGCGACCGGCCGGGTCAACCGGCTGGCCTGGAAGACCGGTACCAGCTACGGCTATCGCGACAGCTGGGCCATGGGGGTCTCCGGTCGCTGGACCATCGGCGTCTGGCTGGGGCGCCCCGACGGCACCCCTTTGCCCGGTTTTTACGGGCAGAGCGCGGCGGTGCCGCTGCTGCTTTCGGTCTACTCGCGGCTGGCTGACAACAGCCCTCTGCCGGCACAGCCCAACACGGTGAGCGAAGCCGAGATCTGCTGGCCGCTGGGGCGCAAGGCCAGCGCGACCTTGCCAGAGGCCTGTTTGCAGCGCCAGAGCGCCTGGTTGCTGGAAGGGCGTGATCCCCCCACCTTGCCGGATCCCATGGACTGGCCCTCGCCGCTGCGGCAAGTTGCACTGACCGCCGCGGGCAAGCCGACCCTGGCCCGCTGCCACGATGCGGCAAAATCCGGTTTTCGGGCCCTGTGGCCTTTGTCGTTGGAACCTTGGCGGTCCCCCGGCGAGCGGCGGCAGGCGCTGCTCGCCAGCGGTTGTGCAGGGGAGGGGCAGAGCGCCGAGCTGCAGGCCCCCATTCGCATCGTGGCGCTGGGGGAGGGCAACCTTATCCGCAGTCAGCGTTACCGGTTGCAACCAAAAGTGCTGGGCGGTGTTGGCAAGCCAGCCTGGTTTCTCAACGGCCAGCGGCTGCGCTGGGACGGGGATCAGGTGTTGAGCGTGGCGGGGCGCTATCAGCTGGTGGTGGTGGATGAAGCAGGCAACAGCGATCGCATCGAGTTTCGCGTGGTACATCCTGACGGTGATGCCGGCACCATCACCCGTTGAACGTTTTGTCGACAGTCATTGAGGCGAATGTAATTAACCGTTTGAAATGCATCAATATTTGATTGGGTGAATTAACTTGTGAATAATTACGAATTCATTCAAATCCAATCGGGAGTTCTCTTTTGCTGCGTGTTCTGTGTCCCTTGCTGGTGCTGATGAGTTCGGGCTGTGCCACTACCAATCATGGTGATCACCATGTTTCTCCTGAACGTACCGGGTTCAATTCACCTTTCGAACCCGTTTCCGAGAGTTTTGTACGTTGTTATCAGAAACAGTTTGCCTGTACCCCTGCCAATATCCGCCGTGACAGGGCGATGGAGGCGCGCAGGCAGGCGCAAGAGCAGGCCAATCATCGTGGTGATGATTGGTAGGCCGCAGATAACGAGAGGGGTTGGCAAATGCCAACCCCTTTTTCATTCCGCCCATTCAGCCCGGTTGGCGCAGATGGCCGAGCCGGGTGAAGAAGTGCTGGCTCTTGCGCTGGTGAAAGTGGCTCTTCTTGATGGGATGGAAGATGAGGTTGCTTTCGGGATGGCTTGCTTTTAACTGGTGGAGCATGGCTACGGCGGGCAGGCTGGTGCTGACCAGGGTGGTGAGTGGCATGCTGAGGGTCTCGGGCCCGAGCAGTTGATTGAGCCCTTGCTGAGCCTGCTCAAAGCGGGTCAGGGCCGCCGGGTCGGCATAGCCGCTACCCAGCATGGTGAGCAGGTTGTCGAGGGCCAGATGAAATTCGGCCAACTGCTGGCGAAAGCCGCTGCGCCCGCGCAGGGCAATCAGCTCTGCAAACGGAATGTCGGCCAGGTGAGTGGGCACTTGCAACGGGATCTCGAGGAGGAAGCAATCCTGACCGCCGCGATTGTGGTAGCGGGATTCGAGCAGATGGAGCAGGCGGTCGAGATAGTCGTGATCGGTAATAAGCGCCCCGTCATTGGCGAGTGCCCACTCACGGGCAAGGCGCATGGAGATCAGGTTGGCAAAGCGTCGCGCCATTCTGATCCCCCCCTCATCCCGGGTCGCAAAGCCGTGAGTAAGGCAAAAGCCGTGCAGCCGCTCCAGCCCCACCTGATCCGGGCAGAAGCAGTCGTGGTTGGCCTCCTGACGCCAGCGACCAATCAGCTCCTTGTTGCCAAACACCTTGTGGCGGACGAAATCGGGGGCCACCAGGCCGCTTATCTGGCTCTCCAGTTGCGGGGTAATGGCGGCAAAGAAGGCGGCATCGGGCCGCTCGGCCAGCAGATCGGTCTGCTGTTGAAGGGTATCGAGCAGGGCGGTGAGACCGCTCTTTTCGCTGACGGTGAAGACGAAGGCGAGCCGCTCCAGATAGAGCAGGGCAAATTTGAGCCAGAGCTCGTCGCGTACCTCCATGCCGGGGTAGTAGATGTAGGTCTTCATCGGATCAGTCTGTTGTCAAAAATCTGGCGAGGCGCAGGGTCGGGAATATACGCAAGATTGGCGCTGCACGGCAAACACTGCGTGGGGTAATGTGAGCAAACGCTCATCCAGTAGGCGCTGGCCACAAAGTTCTGATATAATTCGCGCCCTTAAATCAAGGTCACCCGAGTCATTACCATGAAGTTCATTATCAAGCTGTTCCCGGAAATCACCATCAAGAGCAAGTCGGTTCGCCAGCGCTTTATCAAGATCCTGCAGGGCAATATCCGCAATGTCCTGCGCCGCTTCGACGACGATGCCCGCGTACGGATGGATTGGGACAAGCTGATTGTGAGCTCCCGCAATGACCAGTTCCGCGAGCAGGCTATCGAAGCCCTGGCTTGTATTCCGGGCATTCAGGCTTTCCTCGAGGTTCAGGCCAGCAAGTTTACCGATCTGCACGACATCTTCGAGCAGGTGAAAGCCGTATGGGGCGACCAGCTCAAGGGCAAAACCTTCTGCGTGCGCGCCAAGCGCCACGGCAAGCATGAGTTCTCCTCCCTCGAGGTTGAGCGTTACGTGGGCGGTGGATTGAATCAGCACTGCGAAAGCAATGGTGTGCGCCTCAAGAACCCGGATGTGAAGATCAACCTCGAGATCGACGGTGAGGAGCTCTTTATCGTCAGCGCCATCCATCAGGGCCTGAGCGGCATGCCCATCGCGACCCAGGAAGATGTGCTGAGCCTGCTCTCCGGCGGTTTTGACTCCGGCGTGGCGTCGTTCCAGTTCATCAAGCGCGGCTGCCGTGTGCACTACTGCTTCTTCAATCTGGGCGGTGCGGCCCACGAGATCGGCGTCAAGCAGGTGGCCTATCACCTGTGGAACCGTTTCGGCTCCTCCCACCGAGTACGTTTCACCGCGGTGGACTTTGAGCCGGTGGTTGCCGAGATCCTCGAGAAGATCGACAACGGTCAGATGGGCGTGGTGCTCAAGCGGATGATGATGCGTGCTGCCGCCAAGGTGGCCGATGAATTCCAGATCCCGGCGCTGGTGACCGGTGAGTGTGTGGGTCAGGTATCGAGCCAGACTCTCACCAACCTGAACGTGATCGACCGGGTGACCGACAAGGTGATCCTGCGCCCGCTTATCACTTGGGACAAGCCGGATATCATCAGTGAAGCCCGCCGCATCGGCACTTTGGAGTTTGCCGAGACCATGCCGGAGTATTGTGGGGTCATCTCCAAGAAGCCGACCGTGAAGGCCGATTTGGCGCGCATTGAAGAGGAGGAGGGTAACTTCGACTTCGCCATTCTGGACAAGGTGGTAGCCGAGGCCCGTTACCTCGATATCCGCCGTATCGGTGAAGAGACTGCCGCTGAAGTGCAAGAGGTGGAAACGACTCAGGTGCTGGGCGCTGACGAGGTGATCCTGGATATCCGCTCTGCCGATGAACACGACGAGAAGCCGCTGGTGGTGGAAGATCGTGAAGTACTGCATATCCCCTTCTTCAAGCTGGCCACCGCCTTTGGCGATCTGCCCAAAGAGAAGACCTACCTGCTCTACTGTGATCGCGGCGTGATGAGCAAGCTGCAGGCGCTTTACCTGAAAGAGAAAGGCTTTGCCAACGTCAAGGTGTACCGCCCGTAAGCGTGTTTTTCACTTTCAATAAAAAATCCGGCCAATGTGCCGGATTTTTTATTTCACAGAGTGAGCAATGACTATCAGGGACAGGGAACCGGAGTGAAGGAGTCTTGCCCCTGACAACGCCAGCCCATTTCCGCCTCCCGCATCTGCCACAGGTTGTTGCTGCGATAGAGGGTCAGAATGTAGATCATGTCGCTCTTGCTGCCGTCGAGGGCGACTGAGAGCACCAGATCATTGTCCAGTTGCTGGGCATGGATGCGACTGGGCGTGTCACCATGACCGACGAATCGCAGAGCTACCTCACGGTAGTCATTGACCCAGTTTTGCTGTTGATGGCTTGCCTGGCGTATCTGATGGTTGAACTGCTGCACCGGCGCCGAGGCCAGTCGTCCAAATACCACTTGTGCCTCGGCGTGGGCTGCCGTCACGTTCGCCAGGAGGAGGGTGGTAAGCATACCGATTTTGCGCATGAGAAGTTCCGGCTAACAACGACTGCTTCTATGACAACAGAAAAGCCTATTTGGTTCAACGCGCGGCCCACAGCGACATGATGACGCTGTGGGCCTGCTCTCAATTGCGTTGCAGGGAGAAGGTCGGTAGCGAAAGATGCCAGTAGATAGCCGCGACCCGCAGGCCAAACACGGCCGTCATGCAGATGAGCATGGCCGTTACCCTGTCCATGTTTGCCTCCAGCGCCAGGGTATAGAGAATGCCGCCGAGGATACAGGCGGTGGCATAGATCTCTTTTTGCAGCACCATGGGGACCTCCCGCGCCAGTACATCGCGGATCATGCCACCGGCTACCCCGGTCATGGTGCCCATGATCACGGCAATCAGCCCCGGGGTGCCGAAGTTGAGGGCCTTCTGGGCACCGATCACGGTAAAGAGGGCCAGTCCGAAGGCATCCGCCACCGGCAGTACATACCAGGGCATCCTGCGGGGCAGTTTGACCATCCACATACCGATCAGCGCCGTCGCAATGACGACCCAGATATAGAGCGGGTCTCGCACCCAGAATACGGGGGTGGCTCCCAGGATCATGTCACGGATGGTGCCGCCGCCGATGGCAGTGACCGCCGCCAAAACCATGACGCCAAACCCGTCCATTCTGAGTCGGCCAGCCACCAATACCCCTGAAAACGCGAATACCGCAGTACCAAACATGTCGCTGATGTAAACAATCTGCTCAACCAGTGTCTGCATGGAGAACAACTCACGCCAAATTGTTGATGGGGCCGCGATTTTAGGGGCTGGTGAGCCCAATCGCCAACAGTGCTCGACAAAATTGAGAGTCGGGACGGATTTTTTCTCGCAGCACGAACGGTAGTGTCTCGTTTGCCCCCTGCCGTTGGTTAGCTTCAGAAGGTTGAGTCTGTCACTGGTTTTGGCCCGATTTTTTCCTTAAGTATCCCCCCGACCCGCCGATATATAAGGTAAGCGGCGTTAATGCGATGAAGCGTTGAAAAAAATGCTAAAGACATCCAAAAACGAGCCGTTAAATAAGACGCATCGGGCACAGAAAATAATAAAGCCAGAGCAAATAGAAGAGTAAATTTAATAGCTTAGGAGAATAGTCATGGGCCTTTTTATCAACACTAACGTTTCATCACTCAACGCTCAGCGTAATATGATGAACGCGACCAAATCACTGGATACTTCCTACACTCGACTGGCATCTGGTTTGCGTATCAACAGCGCCAAAGATGATGCCGCGGGTCTGCAAATTTCCAACCGCTTGACCTCTCAGATCAACGGTCTGGACCAAGGTAACCGTAACGCTAATGATGGTATCTCTCTGGCACAAACTGCGGAAGGGGCCATGGATGAAGTGACCGGCATGCTGCAGCGTATGCGTACTTTGGCACAACAGTCGGCTAACGGTTCCAACTCTGCCAAGGATCGTGAAGCACTGCAAAAAGAGGTCGATCAACTGGGTGCTGAAATCAACCGTATCTCTACCTCTACCACATTTGCAGGGACCAAACTGTTGGATGGCTCTTTCAGTGGTATTTTTCAGGTGGGAGCCGATGCGAATCAAACTATCAGCTTTAGTCTGAGTCAAAATGCGGGTTTTAGTATCTCGGGTATTGCCGAAGCAGCCAATACAACAATAACAGCGGCGAGTGGCGGTGCTCTGGCTGTTTCCCTCATCTTTACTAGCGGATCTACAGCTGGTGGTATTAGCATCAGTACTCAAACAAATGCTCAAAACGTTTTGGCTGCAACCGATGCCATGTTGGCAGTTGTAGATGGCAAGCGTGCTGAGCTGGGGGCAGTACAGAACCGGATGGATTCGACCATTCGCAACCAAGCCAATATCTCGGAAAACGTCAGCGCAGCTCGTTCCCGTATCCGAGATGCAGACTTTGCCATCGAAACTGCCAATATGACCAAGCAGAATATCCTGCAGCAGGCAGCTTCCAGTATCCTGTCTCAGGCCAACCAGAGACCTCAGTCAGCACTTCAACTGCTGCAAGGCTAACAAAAGAAAACAGGGCGGTTGTTCAGGCCGCCCTGGTCAAGAGATGGAACAAAGGGGTGTTCGGGTCGCACTCTGTTCTATCGGGAGAGATATAATTCTCTACTAGTAATGCCAAGTGTTGTCCAGCTGTTCAGTTCTGTCACGCTTGGTCATATTCTCCTGAGCATATGCTCATCTTTAGGCCGGTTTACCGGCCTCTTTTTATTGTGTCGCCAAATTGACGTCACTATGTCTTAGCATGAACCGTGCCAATGTTCCTCATGCCGTAAACTGGGTCATCATCAGCGGTGAGTTGCTGGGTGATGCTGCTCAATTCATGTTCTGTTGCCGCCAGCCGGATAAAAGTTGCCGCTTTAGGCAACAATTTTCCTAAAGCTTGTCTCTGCGCTGCCGTTAAATAAAGTGAAGCAATCGAGGGGTGTTCGGAATCCAACGTTTGCACTACTGCGGGTGGCCTGTTCGTTCAAACAGACACCCGCCTGAAGAGACAGGAATGTTCAACCTTCTCTTCAAACGGTGGGACGTCGTGCGGTTTTGACGACGCAACCCGCAGTCGCATGTTCTTCGGGAGAATTTATTATGGCCATGTTCATTAACACCAATACGTCATCACTGAACGCCCAGCGTAATTTGATGAATACCACCAAATCTCTGGATACATCATATACCCGTTTGGCATCTGGTTTGCGTATCAACAGCGCAAAAGATGATGCGGCGGGTCTACAGATCTCCAACCGTTTGACTTCCCAGATCAACGGTCTGGATCAGGGTAACCGAAATGCTAACGATGGTATCTCTTTGGCTCAGACTGCCGAAGGGGCCATGGATGAAGTCACCGGCATGCTGCAGCGCATGCGTACGTTGGCTCAGCAATCCGCAAACGGCTCCAACTCAGCTAAAGATCGTGAAGCTTTGCAAAAGGAAGTTGACCAACTTGGCTCTGAAATCAACCGGATTTCGAAAGACACGACTTTTGCCGGTACCAAGCTCTTAGATGGTAACTATAGTGGTATCTTTCAGGTCGGTGCTGATGCTAACCAAACAATCAGTTTCAGTTTGACCCAAAATGCTGGTTTTAGTATCTCTGGTATTGCAGAAGCGGCAAATACAACGGTCACTGCTGCAAGTGGTGGTACTTTGGCCGTGTCACTTATTTTTACTAGTGGATCTACTACGGGTGGCATCAGTATCAGTACTCAGACGAATGCACAGAACGTATTGGCAGCGGTGGATACTATGTTGGGGGTAGTCGATAGCAAACGAGCCGAGCTTGGTGCGGTACAAAACCGATTAGATTCGACTATTCGTAACCAAGCTAATATCGCGGAAAACGTTAGTGCCGCTCGCTCTCGCATCCGTGATGCCGACTTTGCAACCGAGACTGCTAACATGACCAAGCAGAATATTCTGCAACAGGCCGCATCCAGTGTCTTGGCTCAGGCTAACCAGAGACCGCAGTCTGCTCTTTCCCTGCTTGGGTAATGAGTAGACCAAGCTGACTAAGATGGGAGAGATAAGATGGCAACCGAAATAGGCAATCTGTCATCTGCCAATGGCGCTTCCTTACAGCTAAGTGACAAGAGCGGCCAAGTGGCCGCTCAACTGCTTTCTGGCGTGGTAGAGGATGCCGGGACTTTACAGCAGAAAAGTCAGGAGCAGCCCAAGGAAACTGAGCTTCAACAAGTGCATAGTCGGGCAGATATTGAAAAACAGGTACAAAACTTGCAAGAGTTTGGGAAATTGCAAGGATGGACAGTTAATTTCAGCATGGAGAAAGAGTCTGGCCAGATGGTAATAAAGGTAATGGACTCTGATACCCGCACGGTGATCCGCCAGATCCCTACGGAAGAGTTGATTGCTATCCACAAGCGGATCCAGGCGTTGCAGCAAGGTGAAGCAGGGGCAAACCCTAAACGCGGGCTTTTGTTTGATCGCGAGATTTGAATCGAATTGATGAGGAGAAGATAACATGGCCATTACTTCTGCCGGGGCGGGCTCTGGGCTTGATCTTGAGAGTGTGATCTCTGCTAGCGTGGCTGCCAAGAAGGCCCAGCTACAGAAACCCATTTTGACCAAGCAAAACAGCACCCAGATCAGCATATCTGGTATAGGTCAGCTGAAGTCATCCCTCACCGCATTCACTGATATTCTCGATACTTTGAGCAAACCAGGGGCTTTCAACAAGCGAGCCGTCACCATCACCCAAGATAAAGATAACCCGGTGATGAAGGTGGAGAGTAAAAGTGGTGGCTCCAATGGCCAGTACAATATTACAGTCAATAAATTGGCTACCACTAGCCGTGTCGAAGGTGAATTTGCCAGTTCGACTACCCCACTTGTAACTCAAGATGGTCAATTAACTTTTAAAGCTGGTACCAAGGAGTTTAAGGTTGATGTCAAAGCAGGGGATACACTGCAAGACATTCGTAAAAGTATCAATAGCAATGGAGATAACTTCGGTCTTAGTGCAAATATCGTCAATACTGCAGATGGTAAGGCGAAATTTGTTATTGACTCCGGTATATCTGGAGATGGCAACGATTTGGTGATCTCTGGCAATAATTCTGAGCTTGATATATTTGCAACTGGTGCTGCTGGTTCTGTGATGAGCCAGAAGCAAGCTGCTAGTAGTGCTGAAATTACTGTTGATGGTAATACACTGAAAAGTGATACCAATGTGTTTGACGACTCTATTCAGGATTTGAAATTAACAGTTTTACGTGTATCCGATAAAGAGAGTGATGGCACGACTCTGAAATCCAATAAAGTTGCGATAACAACAGATAAAACTGCGATTCAGGATATGGTCAAGCAGTTTATTGATGGTTATAACGCGCTTCAAGATAAAATGGATGCTCTGGGCAAGCGTAATAGTATTGTTGGTGGAGTTCGACAAGATGATGGTGGCGCGCTTGCTGGTGATACGAGCACACGTACCATTAGCAGTTTTATGGCTAATACTGTAACAAATAAAGCAGGTACCAGTACGACTTACTCAACCATCTTCGAAGTAGGTATTAAGATGGACAACAAAGGCAAGTTGTCTCTGGACAAAACAAAATTTGATGAGGCCGTTGATAAAAACTTTGACCAGGTCGTTGGGCTTTTCGGTGGAGAAAAGGGCATTGCTGCAACCTTGAACGCAGGTTTAAAAGAGTATTCCAAGTCTGGCGGTATGCTGGATCAACGTACAGATGTTTTGAATGCTGATCTGCGTAGCTTGAATCAGAAGCAGGCCACATCAAATGTTCAATTGGTTAAATACGAAGCTTCACTACGTGCTCAATATGGTAGCCTGGATGCCTTGTTAGTGAAAATGAATCACTCTGCGTCAGCGCTGCAATCATTACAGATTAATAACAAGAAATAAATTGATATTACGAGGAGTAGGCGATGTACCAGCGTAATCTAAAAGCATATAAGGCAACCAGTGTCGCTGCTGACTTGGCTGTTGCTGATCCTCATCGTGTGATTCAACTCATGATGCAAGGTGTACTTGAGCGTTTGGCTCAAGCCAAAGGGGCAATTGAGCGTCGTGATATGGAAGCAAAATCTACAGCAGTATCGAAAGCTCAGGGGTTATTACATGGTTTGCAGGATGCACTTGATATGAGTCAAGGGGCTATTGCTGAAGATCTATATAGCCTCTATTCCTATATGGATGAACGAATTTGGGATGCGAGCTTGGCATTGGATGCGACCCCGATTGAAGAGGTCATGGCTTTGATGGTAACTATAAAATCTGGTTGGGATCAGTTACCCGAGTCTGCTAAACAACAGGGCTATCAGATGAGACAGCAACTGGGTGAGTTGTAATGACCACTTTAGCCTCTCTGCAACAAGCACTCACAGAAAACTACGAGCAACTTCAATATCTATTAGCCAGAAAAAGCTATGTTGACGCACTGAGCTGTATGGATTACCGGATTTCTTTGATTGATCGTTTGCTACATTTCGTTGAAAGTGAGCCTTCACTGAAACAAGATGCCACTGTACTGGCTACATTACTTTTTCGACAAGAAGAAAGCATGAAAAAAGTGGCATCTGATCACCATCAACTCATTTTCAATAAGTTATCTGCGATCGGGCTAGCGAGTAAAGCAAAACGAATTTATAGTGCGAATCGCAAGGAGTTCTGATGTCGGAAAATATTGATGATATTTTGAAAAAAGCCGAAGGTGTTGCTTTACGACTAAAAGAACGTACAGAGCAAGAAGCTGCCATGTCGGTGGCCTTACCACTTCGTTTCTCTCAGAATATTGCTGCATTTCGTAAGTATATCCCCCATATTGCAGATATGTATGAGTCATATCAACCAATCCGACCATTTCGTTTCTTTTGTAATGAAAATGGCCAGCCAAATATGGCTTGGATTGATGATGATGTCGCGGTATATGGTGATGAACCGTATCTTATTTGTGAGACGTTGGTTAAAGAGTTCATGGATAAAGGAGGCTTATCCAAGTTCTCATTTAGTCAAGAAGCCAATCCACTCGGATTTATGCATGTTGAGTATCTTAATAAACTCAATGCTTATCTTGATGATATTGCTATTCGAGAAGAACCATTAAAAAAAGTACCAACTGAAGTTCCTACCGCACTAGTGTTTGGAGTTGGGTTGGGTTATCACCTTGGTTATCTTTATGAACAATGTAAAATTGGAACTTTATTTCTTTTTGAACCAGATTTAGATCTTTTTTATGCATCTCTTTTTTGTTTCGATTGGGCACCTCTGCTTGATTATCTACATCAAGAGAATCTTGGTTTACATATTCTGTTAGGGCAGGATGAAGAAACTATTTTTAGTGATTTTTCAACAGCAATTCATAAGCGAGGATCTTTTCTTATTGCTAATGCCTTTATTATGTGGGGCTATCAGAATGATCAAATTAAGGAATTGATGGAGAGTATTCAAAAGCAATTTTATTTATTAGTAATGGGATGGGGTTTTTTTGATGATAACCTCATTGCACTTTCTCATGCTGTAGATAATATTCAGCGCTCAGTACCATTTATTAATAATGAGAATAAACTACCAACAAAGTATCAACGCATCCCAATTTTTGTGATCGCTAATGGCCCATCCCTCGATACTTCCCTCCCTGTTATTGAAAAAAATAGAGATAAAGCTATCTTGATCTCTTGCGGTAGTGCTATATCAGCTTTGCATAAAGTTGGTATAAAACCAGATATTCATGTTGAAACAGAACGGACTAAGATTGTCTATGATTTTCTAGCCAACTTGAATGATCCCGATTATCTGAAGGACATTTTCTTTCTTAGCACAGATGTAATTCACCCTTACTGTTCTACGTTATTTGATAATTCTGCTTTGTTTTTTAAGGCTAGTGAGCCAGGTGTTATTCTTTGTCATGTTAACTTCCCTAACTTAAGAAAATATACATCTATTGGCGGAGTCAACCCATTAGTTGGGAATGTTGGTGTGAGTGCACCAGTTCACCTTGGGTTTAAGAATATATATCTGTTTGGTCTTGATAATGGCTACAAGCAAAAAGGGTATCATCATTCAAAGTATAGTGCTTATTATAATAGCAAGGAAGGTGCTGATGCACTTGGTGATTTAATGTATGGAGATAGTCAGTGGCAGCATGAAGGTAACTTTGGTGGTGTCGTAATAAGCAATGCCATGTTTAATACTTCCCGAAGAATAATTGAACAAGTATTAGCTGCGAATGAATATGTTCAGTGTTTTAACTGCAGTGATGGCGCTAAAATTGAAAAAGCAAGAGCACTTCCTGATAGAGAGATCAGTTTTTCAAAAGTAATAGATAAAACAGAGATAATTCAACAAATTATGCAGTTATCTGCCCCTATCCCTTTGTCAAAAGAAGATTTCAAGCCATATCTTGATATTGATTTTTTTGAGGTATTGGTCGATAAAATGATGGGTGAGTGGCAACATGAGTTTTCATCTAGAAATGAAATTAATCAGTTGATGTTGCGCAATATGGGTTATCTCTCACAGATTGCAGTAACTCGACAAAAACATATATCTCAGATCATGATTGGCTCAATGAACTATGTGTTTACTCTATTGAGTTCCATTCTTTACTCTTTTGAGGGAGAGGAGAAAACAATAGAACTGATGAGGCCAGCGATCTGCTTATGGTTAGATTTTTTAGCAAAAGCAAAAGAAATGTATCCAAGATCTTTCGATAGTGTTGATATGGTTGATAATGAAATTATGTCATTTTTTAGAAAGTAATGATGTTTCTGATGTGGTGAACAATGCATTATTCTTTTTGTGGGAGGCTAATGCCTCCCTTTTTTATTATTAATTTGGGTGGGGATATGGATTTTTTGCATCAAGAAGCTGCGAGTCTTTTTTCAATAGTTGAACAGAAACCAATGCATCTGGTTCCAGCTCGTGAGTACCATCATGATGCATGACGTGCTCAAATACTCGACAATAACTTGGGTGCCAACTGAACATATTACTGTAATTCATTTTATAGCTAAATAGATTGGCATGATGTTGGTAGTCATTTCGATAGTGCCCTGTCGGAGGACAAAAATCGTAAACAGCCATTACGCCCTTGTCTACGAGCAATCTGTCACTATTAGCCGCAATGGTGAACAAATCCTGTGGGTCGCATAGATATAAACAAAAACCGAAAATAATCAGATCGACAGGTTTAATATCAGGTAAACCATCTGCAGTTCCAACGCTTAGATTTAATTTGGGATAGCTCTTAGCCCCATCCTCAATCGCTGTTTGTGATGGATCTATTCCATAGCAGGTGGCACCATAATAATTAGCCAGCTGTGCCAATCGCCAACCATTGGCGCAGCCAATTTCAAGAATTCTTTTCGGTTGGTAGCCGATGTTTTGTAGTGCTATGAATATGGGATCATTACTCAGCGATTTTTGATTGATGCAGAATTTATTCCTCTCATACCATGCATCAGCCTCTTCTTTCATGAATACGCTTTTTTGTTTCATATAACATACCTTGTAATATGAGTGTTATAACTTAATTCTTTAAGGTTTTATAAGAAATCATCGAGATGAACGGCTTTTCCACGCTTAATATCTTGGCGAGCTTTTTTCCCTAATATTACTGGCAATGCTTCAGGTGGCAACCCATAGCCTGGCCGGATCCGTCGGATGTGTTCCGGCTTTATGATGGTGCCCGCAGGGATGTCAGTAACAAAATACAAAGAACGACGAAATCTCAGGTTTGCCTGTTCAGCATGGTTACCACCACTTTCTCCGGACCCCACAGCTTGCCAGCAGAGTTTTGCCTGGCTACAGAGTTCTTTCAGTTCATGTGGTTCAATGGAGAACTCGGCATCCGGGCCGCCATCAGCGCGAGCCAAGGTCAGGTGTTTCTCTATGGCTACAGCGCCCAATGCTATTGCCAGCTGAGCGGCGGTATTTCCCAGCGTGTGATCAGAGAGACCAACGGGTACTGAAAATGTCTCTGCCAAGCGGGTAATCCGCTTGAGATTGATATCAGCAAGAGGGGTTGGGTAGCCACTGACGCAATGAAGTAGCAGGATCTGTGGGCAGCCATTTTCACGCAAAATGGTCAGGGCCTTGGCAATTTCAATTTCATTCGACATGCCAGAAGAGATAATGACCGGCTTTCCTTGCTGAGCTATGTAGCTGAGCAGGGGAAGGTCGGTAATTTCGAATGAGGCAATTTTGTATGCGGGAGTACCCAGTTCTTCCAAAAAATCAACAGCACTCTCATCGAAGGGAGTTGAAAAAATGGTCAATCCGCGTGACTTCGCTCGTTCAAAGAGAGGTCGGTGCCATTCCCACGGGGTATGTGCCAGGGTGTAAAGCTCGTAAAGTGTATAACCATTCCATAATCCGCCCTCGATGTGAAAGTCGGGCAGATCACAGTTGAGTGTCATAGTGTCGGCTGTATAGGTCTGTAGTTTGATTGCATCAGCACCAGCATCAGCTGCAGCATCTACTAATGCTAATGCTCTGCCTAGATCCCCGTTATGATTACCAGATAATTCGGCAATAATGTAAGGTGGGGAATTCTGATCAATCAGACGGCCATTTATTGAGAAAGGAATCATAGATAAATACTCACGTGGTCTATTTATATTTGTTAATTTATCTTTTTTTTAAGAAAAATTCCATAATTGCAACAGAAATAGAGGATATGTTTTGTCTTTCCATTGCAATAAAATCAATAATTATGCTCCTAGGGATAAAAATAATTGATTCATACTCAAAAGAGCGGACTGTTGTAAAGCAGTGATTAATCGTATCTTGGCTTGCATCGCTATACATATAAACACCAATATCTAGCACAGATGCTTCATGGTCAATAACATAGCAAAAAGGAGTTATTGTGCGAAGCATATCTGGGTTTATCCCCATTTCTTCATATAGCTCAGTCAGCAATTGTTGCTTGAAGTCATATATATTCAGGTTGTTTGTTATGGACGCATCTAACCCACCACTTGGTACTAACTCCCAGAGTTCTGCATCTTGGGTTGTGAATTTGGCTCGTTTTCCAAAAACAAAACCATCTTTACATTCCAGAATGCCAGAAACTGCAATGGGCATTATTTGAATTTTTTCAAGAAGCCCCGGATGGCTTTTTTTTGAAAAGAAAAATTTGTAATTATCGATGACTGATGTAATTTTGTTTGATGAGTCTGATATGCAAGAGAGTATACTTCCATCGAAAAGGCGACTGTTTTTTCTTTGCGCTTCACGCCAAATTTTATCGACTATAGTAAGCAGTGCATCATCATGTTTAGCTCGATCTCTTTCTATGAGAAGCACTGCGTTATCTGAAAGCTCATGCACGCTTAGCATATTATATCTTCCCTTAAAGTGGAATCTTATGCTATCTTAACAGATAGTATGTATGGAGGTAAACTTATGAAAGATAAGTTTGATTTGATTCAGATTCATGAGCATTGGAAAAATTGGGCTATTACCTATGGCACCGAGCTCCGGGCTACCACTAAAACGGGAACAGCAAAACTAATCGAGTTGGCTGAATTAAAAAAAGCCATTTCATCTTTGAAAGAGTCGCTCCCAATTAACTCGAGAATCTTGGAGATCGGTTGTGGCAATGGTCACAATATTTTTTCTTTGTATGAAGTCTTTCCTAATTATAGATACCAGGGGATAGATTTTATTGAAGAAATGATTATGTCGGCGGAGCAACTTAGGCAAAGCAAACTAATCGATAGTGAATCAATATGTTTTAATGTGGGTAATGTTCTCAATTTGGAATGTCCGGTTGAGAAATACGACTTAATTTTTACTGTTCGATGCTTGATAAACCTAAATACAGACTCGCTGCAAATGAAAGCCATTGCTAATATAGCAGAAAAAATAAAATCAGGTGGGTATTTTTTGATGCTTGAAAATTCTATAGGCTCTTACTCGAGACAAAATCATTTGCGAACACTTGTTGGTCTTGAGGAGAGAGAACCAGCGGAATTTAATCATTTTATGAATGAAAAGCTGGTTCATGATGAATTAAAATCGTTGGGTTTCGTTGAAATTAAAAACAGCTGTTTCTCAACATTGCATGATATCGTTCTTTATGTTCTTCTGCCCATGATTAATGGTGGCAAAGTCGACTATGAAAACCCCATGGTTGAAGCTGCTGCAAAATTATCATGTGCTCTAACTGAAGATAACTATGGAATGTTAGGAGATTATGGCCAAAACAGATTGTATCTATATAAAAAACAATAATGTTTTGTCAAGGTAAATGCATGAAAGGGATTTTTTTTGACTTTGATGGAACATTGGTTCAAAGTTTGGAGTCAATGTTTCATGTTTATTCTTTATTCCTGTCTCGAAGGGGAGAACCGGCGTCTAAAATTGAATTTGAAAAGTTAAATGGGCCTCCTTTAATCGAGGTTGTTCGTTGTCTAAAGGAGTGGCGCAATTTACCTGAAAGCAATCAATTATTGCTTGCTGAGTATAATGATTTGATAGATGAATCATATATTAATTCTCCCCCTAGTGTAGGGGCGATAAAGTTGATTCATGAGGCGGTGAAGCATTCGTATCGTTTAGTTATAGTGACATCGAATAAGAGAAGTAGAGTTGAGGCATGGTTAGCTCTGAATGGCTTGACGGACACCTTCTATTTAATTATCGATGGCGAAGATGTTCGTAATGGGAAGCCTCATCCTGAACCATATCTGCTTGCACTGAAAAAATCGCGGTTGTGTCCTAGCAATGTTGTTGCGGTGGAGGATTCTATCCAAGGTGCTACATCTGCTCTCCAGGCAGGTCTAGTTACTTATTTACTTACAGACACGTTGGATATTCCACAAGAAAAGAATGACTTTAAATGCATTCGTTCTCTATCAGATTTGACAATTTCATTATTTAGTGAAAAGTAATTGTGGTTTTGAGTGGTAAATATATTCAGGGGTAAATGAATTATTTCAATGTAATTATTGAAGTCTGTTATGTAACATATACAAGTTAACTAAATAGTGTGTATGGAGATGGTATTCACCTGACAGTTGCCCACAAAAGGGAGTGGTCATAC